>JAKAEX010000041.1 GCA_021819805.1 bacterium
TTTGATATCCCTCCCTGTGGCGCATTTTTTGCAAACATAATTTTAGCTTTAAATTTTTTTAATCTTTACAATGGTATTTTAGGCATAATGGACTGATTTGTAAACCCCGTCGGCTAATCTTTTAATGGGTTTTGGGGTCTTTGTAAACAGCCTGCTTACTTAAATTTTAGGCCAGAAATATCAGCTTAAAAGCCGCTTGGGGTAAAGGTTTTTCTTTGACAAATAAGGCTTTTTTTGTTAGATTAAAAATTTACGCCCGCCCTTGTAGTTTAATGGATAAAACAAGACACTCCTAACGTCTAGATGCAGGTTCGATTCCTGCCGAGGGCACAGTTTCGAAGAAAATGGGCACGAGAGGCGCCAACTGCTTGGCGCCGCGCAGGAATCGAAAGCCGGAGCGTTGTGCCGCAGGCACCGCGAGGCCGGGCTGGAGCGCTTAGCGAGCGCAGCCCCGATGAATATCGGGGCAAGCGAGGCTTAGCGACTGGAGTCGATTCCTGCCGAGGGCACTGATTTTTAGTTCGACCTGCCCGCCCGAAGCCCCGATAACCATCGGGGCGAAGGAGGGCTCCCTCCGGAAGCACACAATTGGTTATTATTTGACAATTAATTTGTATTGAGTAAAAATAATCTTAATTAGTAATTGATTGAGGGCCATTAGCTCAGTTGGCTAGAGCGCTTCCATGGCATGGAAGAGGTCAAGGGTTCAAGTCCCTTATGGTCCACAATAAAAAAATAATCGCCTTTTGGTGATTATTTTTTATTTGGCTTAAAATTTTTAGTTATCCACAGGTTTTTTGCCTCCAAAGTCCACATTCTTGTGGACTTTGGAGGCACTTTTGACCGACTTATCCACAGAAAATCGTTTCTTCCAAAGTCCACGCTACTGTGGACTTTGGCTAATATTTTTTTGACTCATTTATCCCCCAACCCGGACAACCAGGTTCCATAAAAAAAATGACTGTGCCAGTAAATAAAATTCAGCCGAAAAATCCTAAAGCAAATTGTTGTCCTAATAAAAAGATGCTATAATGTATAAAGTTTTATCTAATGTCTATAAATTTTATTAACCTATATGACAATAAACAGGCCGCTAAAAACCAATCTTTTGAATATTGACTTAATTTTGGAAAAAGCTAAAATCAAGGAAGGCGAAAAAGTTGGCGATTTTGGTTGCGGAAAAAATGGTTATTTTTCTTTTTTGTCAGCCAAAGCGGTGGGCAAGAAAGGTGTGGTTTACGCGGTAGATATTATCAAAAGCAACCTGCAACTTTTGGAAAAAGAAGCAAAAGAGCATAATATTAGCCAAATTAAAACAGTTTGGAGCGACATTGAAACCTTTAAAGCCACTAAAATTGAAGAGAACAGTCTTGATTTAATCTTTTTGGTCAACATTTTACACGAATCCGCCAAACCAGACGACATACTCAAGGAATCTGTCAGGTTATTAAAAAAAAGCGGGCGGCTGGTGGTGGTTGATTGGAAGAAAATCTCCTCGCCGGTGGGCCCGGAGGTCAGCTCTCGCCTGGATAAAGAATTTATTATTAACTTGGCAAATAAGACCGGCTTGATTAAAGAGGAGGAATTTGAAGCCGGCAAATACCATTTCGGTATCTTATTTGTCAAAGCCTAACTATCATAACTATGTCTAATCTATTTACCTTAGCTTACTGGTTCAATTCCAGACCGGCGCCCCTGGGCCATTATCCTAAAATTGTCATGGGGCTTTTTATTATTCTGTTGGCTGCCCTTTTTACTTTCCTGAAAATAATGAAGGACCGCGGCTATAATAGTAAAATGTGGCTAAGTTTAGCTGATTTTGCCTTTACTAATGTGCTGTTGGCTCTCGTTATTATGTTTTTTAGCCTGGAGTTAGTCCCCTTCTTGGCCGCTAAATTTTGGTTGATTCTTTGGCTGGCAGAAATGATCGCCTGGCTAACCATCATCTTTAAACGGGTTAAACGGCTAAAAATCAAAAAAACAGAGGCGGATAGAGAAGAAATCAACAAAAAATACATCCCCCAATAACTAAAAACCCCTTAAACTGGGGTTTTTCGATGTCTTTATGCAATTCTTTAGGCCAACTCGGCGAAAAGCTGGCCGCGCGCTATTTAGTCGGCAAAGGCTATAAAATACTAGCCATAAACAAGATGCTCGGCCACAAAGAAATTGATATAATCGCCCAACAAGGCGATTTGACTGTTTTTATTGAAGTCAAAACGGCCAATAGCCAAAGTCCGGTTAAGCCGGAAGAACAGCTTAATGCGCTCAAAATTCACAGGCTCAAAAAAGCCGTTTGGCAGTACTGTTTGGAACAACGGTTAAACCCCAATAATATCAGGGCTGATTTAGTGGCTATTTGCCTAAATGAGACGGAAAAAATGGCTAAAGTTAGACATTTTGAAAATATTTTTTAGCTAACATTAGCCAAAAATTAGCTAATTTTTCGTTAAAAACCATTGACATCATTTTGAATATTTGCTACTATACCCTATCCTAAATATCCCTTTGCTATATGCTAGGGATTTTTTAATTAGGCCAAATATGACCATGGATTATAGTAGTAAAATATTCAATAAACACAGCCTTAAATTAATAACCAGGCTGCTTTTAGCGGCCCTGGCTTATAACCTGTTATTGTCGCCTAGCGGCGCCTTAGCCTTAGAAGAGGTCAAGAATACACCTGAAAATGCCCAAATTACCCAGGAAACCTCGGTTATTGATGACCAGGCAGATGATGTCCCCGAGCCGATAAAAGAGGAATTTATCGTCACTCCTTTAGGCGTTAAGGGCATCAGTGCCTATAATGTCGGCGATCCGGGCCAAACCGATGCCTCGCCCTGTACCGCGGCTAACGGTGAAAACATCTGCCTGGCCTTAGAATTGGGCTATAAACGCTGCGCTTCCAATATTGTGCCCTTTGGTACCATCCTGGAAATTGAAGGCTATGGACGCTGTTTAGTGACCGATAGGATGAATTCTCGCTATACCAACCACGTGGACATTGCCATGAAAAAGACCGAAAAAAAGGAGGCTTTAAAGTTTGGCCGCAGAAAATTAAAGGTTCATCTCGTTAAAAAGATTGAAAACATTTAATTTCATTGCTTCAAAACCGTCCTGGCCGCCTTCGGGGCGGTTTTTTCTTGAATAAAAGCCTCTTATTTGATAGGATAAAACAAGCTTTAAGTTATAAGCTTTGAGCTGTTAGCTCCTAATATTTAAACTATTGGCTAATAGCTTACAACTTATGGCTAATCGCTGTGTTGGTCACGTAGCCAAGTGGTAAGGCAACAGTTTGCAAAACTGTCATTCGTGGGTTCGACTCCCACCGTGACCTCAGTTTAAACAAAAAATGCGCTTTTTAGCGCGTTTTTTGTTTAAAATTAGTTGTAGTGGTGGGAGTCGAACCTGGCAGCAGAGAGACGAGTTTTGCGCCGTAATTAAGAACAGCGCAAAACGATGTCGAACGCCGCCAAACCCGAGCGAGCGCAGGGTTTGGCGCTGCCGCGTCCAACGAGTCCGAGCGGAAGCGAGGACGAGGCGAAACTCTCGCCGTGACCTCATAAAAAAAGGAAGCCAGTATTTACGGCTTCCTTTTCCTTTTAAATCCACGCTTTTAAAGGAATTTTTGCTTTTAGTCTATATTTTATTAATGGGACAGAAACAATAACTGCCACCAAAAACATATAAACCGGCAATGAATAATTAGCTAAATTATGATCCTTTATCGCTCCCGCGCCCAAACCATAACCGATGGCGAAAAAAAGCCACATTAACGGTCTATCGTCGTGAGGATTTTTCCAAACAAAGAAAATAGTTGGCAATGAAGCAAAAGAATCGGCGATAATGGCTACAAATAAAGCATATTGGGAATAAATTGGATTTCCCAGCCAAAACCACCAAAGAACAACCGAAACAACACAGGAAAACAAACAAAAATACTCTAATTTATTCAACTTTATCTTTTCACCCTTTTTCCAAATAGCAAGTAGCGTGATAACCAGGGGATTAGTAAAGCCGAATATTGTTGGCCAGATGTTGTCTCCAGCGCCAATGTTTTGGTAATTAAGTAGTAGCGATAAGGCAATAAATGACCATAGCGACCACCCAATTATATTGGGCTTTATTTTGCCCTGAAATACCCGCCAGGCATAAGGAATTACGCTTAGTAAAACCAAAATTCCAGAGATTTTTCCAATAATTTCTGAAATGTCCACTCTTTCTCCTTTTTGTGATTATTTATATTCAACTTTTAAAGAATACTCAACAATAACATAATATTTTATATAAGTCAAGATATAAAGACTAGAAGCGGCGACATAAGCTCCAAAGTCCACAAATTTCTGGACAATGGCCATTTCGTGTTCTAATATACTCCAAAGTCCACAGTAGCGTGGACTTTGGACCTAGTTATCAACAGTTTATTCACTCTTATCCACAACCCAAAGTCCACAAGAATGTGGACTTTGGAATTTTCAAAACACAAAAATCGTCCATTTTTGCCAAAGTCCACAGTAGCGTGGACTTTGGAATGTTAATAAGGTGTGGATAACCTGTTATTTTTCTAAAATAAGTTATCCAAAGTCCACAGCAATGTGGACTTATCTTGTGGATAACTTTTTTATAACTATTTTTTTGTTTAATATTAGTCCACTTGACAGACTGGGTAAAACCCTTGTACTGCTTTTAAAAATATGCTATAATTATAATATAAGGAATGTTCTTTCTTTTAAAAGAAATTTTTTACTGTTTAATCAAAAACAAAAACAAAAGAAACCAGCGGGAGCTTATCATTACAAGCTTACCATAAACGGTAAAAAATTTGGCTGTAAAGCCACCAATTCTCTAGAGGTAATTAAAAAAAGAGCCTTTAGAGAGGGGCTCATTTTCGGCGGACTCTTATAAATTATATTATTATATATACAAGGAGTGGCCAGTGGGCCCTTTTTTGTTTTTATTTAATTAAAAGGCTGGATTCCCGCTTTCGCGGGAATGACGGTGGGGGAAAAGGAGTGGCCAGTGGGCCCTTTTTTGTTTGGCTAAAATTTTACTTTACTGGGGGTAACCGCAATCAACAAGACATGCGGTACAGTCGGCTTTACAGGCATTATTACCGTCACAAGCCGGTAAGCCAGCGTTTAAAGGATAATAACCAGGATTCATATCGCATTCAGGGCTAACTCCCGTGTGATCGCAAACTTCCGTGCCTTCCAAGATGTTATTGCCGCAAGTTTGTGACACAGGCGCCACATTAACTAATTGATGCGGCACAGCTTCCACATTATTGGGACCAGCTCCCGAAACTTCATCACCTAAACAAAATTGAATACGATAAGAAACGCCGCTTTCAGTTTGCGTATAGGTATATTCAGCCACCGCACAGCTGGTGCCGTCATCGGGCAGGGGATTGTTGGGGATTTTGCTCATATAAGTCAGACCGGAAGTTGGTCCAACCAAGGGACTGCCGACCGTCAAACTAGCCGGATAAGAGCCTTCATCGTTTAAATAAAGCTCCAAAGCGCCCCGAATCTGCTTGATATCGGCGATGCGCTTGCTGTCGCGAGCGTTAACGCGGACATTAGTCAATAAAACAGCAGCTACCGTCACTAAAATACCGATAATAGCTACCACTACCAATAGTTCAATCAATGTGAAACCGTTTTTTGTCTGACTGTTGAAAAACATAAAAGCTTAGTTGTCTTAACTTTATCATATTTAAACACTGTCGTCATTATAACCACAAAACCCCTGACAATTATCAGGGGTTTTTAATAACCAATAAAAACAACTGGTTGCTAAGAGCTAACGGCTATTTGACGATTTCGCCCTCAATCACCGCGGTCTCCGGTTTATTTTTTTTAAAAATCAACACCTGTTGCAAAATGGTCAGTAGGGTAGTCAAAAACCAATAAAAGGCGAGACCGGACGGCAGACTCAAACAAATAAACACCGTTAACACCGGGAAAATGTACAGCATTTGCTTATTCATAATCGCCGCCATACCTTCATCGCGGGAGCCCTCACCCTTAACCTCAGGCTTCTTGGTTGGCAGCATCTTAGCCTGAACAAATTGCGCGGCGCCGGCTAAAATCGCCAAAATTATATTAGGTTTGGCAAAGTCCAACCAGCCAAAAGCCAGAGAATTAAGCGGGCCGGGATTAAAAATAAAAGGATAAATCAGGGCCGAAGCCTTGCCGGTCAACTCATCGCGAAACATCCGAAATACCGCCCATAAAAACGGCAGCTGAATTAATAGGGGCAGGCAGGAAGAAAAAGGATT
>JAKAEX010000042.1:0-1463 GCA_021819805.1 bacterium
GGATCGTCCCTGGCCGCGCCTGACGGCTTGGCCGGCGGGCAGGCTAATGGTAATCGGAAAAGCGGATACAAAACCTTTTAAAACGTAAATTAGAATAAGTTTATTCGGGGATCGTCTAATGGTAGGACAGCGGCCTTTGAAGCCGTGAATCGGGGTTCGAATCCCTGTCCCCGAGCAAATTTAAAAAATTTTTTAAATTTGCGAAGGGGAAGTAAGCCAACTGCTTGGCTTACGTCAGGATTCGAAAGCCGGAAGCATGTGCTGTAGCGAAGCGGAGGCACAGCTGAGGCCGGGCTGGCGCGCTTAGTGAGCGAAGCCTCCGCAGAGGCAAGCGAGACTTAGCGACGGGAGCCGAATCCCTGTCCCCGAGCACTAATTACATAAACTAATAAAAAATTATATGGCTAAACGAGCAACCGGAGTCGGCAAGGGTAAACCATCGCGCTCCCACAAAACCGCCAAAAGACTGGAAATCAAGCGCCAAATGCTTGAAGCCAGAGCGGCCAAGCGAAAGCACAAAAAATAAGATTGATTATTTTTTAAAAACAGCCCCTTTGCGGGTTGTTTTGTTTTAAAATCGACTTTTGTCTATAATAACTTTATGGCTTTTTATTTTTATTTATTTTCAGCTTTAACTCTCTGTCTAATTCTGCTGGTATTTAATATTACTTTTGGTTTGCCGATTATTATTGGCATTCCCTTTGCTGTCAGCAAACAGTCGCGGGTTAGGCGGATAGTTGAGCTGGCCAAAGAACTGAGCGGGGAACCGGCGTCAAGACAGGCGCTGGATCTTGGTTCGGGCGATGGCCGTTATGTTGTCGCTTTGGCGCAAGCCGGTTGGCAAGCGCAGGGTGTGGAAATTAATCCGTTTTTAGTCTGGCTGACCAAATGGAAAATTTGGCGAGCCAAGTTAAAAGCCAAGGCCTTTGTTCAGCGGGCTAATTTTTGGCAGACGGATTTGTCGTCTTATGATGTGATTGTTTTGTTTGGCGTTTTTTATGTCATGGCCAGATTGGAGAAAAAAATGCTGGCGGAATTAAAGCCGGGGACTATAGTTATTTGCAATCATTATCAATTTCCCAACTGGCCGGCGCTTAAACAAGAAAAAGACATTTTTATTTATAAGAGATAAAACAAAATATAAAAACGTCATTCCGGCCAGCGAGCCGGAATCCAGACGATTATTAATTCTGCCACGGACTGGATTCCCGCCTCCCGCCCGCCTCGCAAGCGAAGCGTTGCGGGCAGGGCGCGGGAAAGACAAAAAAGATAAATAAAAAACCCGCCCCTTTATTAAGCTTGGGGCGGGTTTTAAATTTAGTAAGACTTGGTGCTGGTGCCGGTTTTTTTGTATTCCTGATTGAGTCTTTCTCTTTCCTGTTTCTGTCTTTCTTTTAAGGCTTCCATTTCTTGCTTCTTGGCTTCTCTGGCTTTTTCAGCAGCTTGCTTTTTAGCTTCTTGCT
>JAKAEX010000042.1:1473-6168 GCA_021819805.1 bacterium
TTGCTCTTTGGCGCGCTGTTCTTTTAAGGCTTTGGCGGCCGCTTCTTTGGCTTTTTTAATTTCCGCGGCTCTTTGCGCGATGGTGGCTCTTAGAGCTTTGGCCTTGGCATTAAACTCTTCACGGAGCGCTTTAACTTTGGCTTCCATCTCTTGGCGCCAAACTTTAATTTGGTTTTCAATGGCTTTTTGCTCCTGGCCAAGGTTAGTTGAGGAAGTTGGTGTTGAAGTGCTGTCGGCAAGGGCGATGTTGGCCGTCAAAAAAACGGACAAGAGCCCTAAAGCAATAGCTTTTTTCATAGGCTTAAAATTAATTATTAATGAATATATTATAGCATATTGACAGTTTGGCTCAAGTTGGCCGCTTGTTGTGGTATAATTTTAAGATGCCTCAAATTACTTTCAAAGAGCAGACAATTGACTATGAAATAAAACGCAGCCGGCGAGCTAAGCGCCTAAAGCTGGCGGTACATACCGACGGCCGGGTGGTTTTGACTTTGCCCTGGCTGGCCAGCCTTAAGTTGGCTGAGAGATTTATTGAGGCCAAAGCCGGCTGGGTAGCTAAGCAGGTGGCCAAATTCAAGTCGGCTAATTTTTCCCTAACCAAAATTACCAAAGTTGATTATTTAGCCAATAAAACTAAAGCCAAAAAATTAATTAGCGAGCGGGTTGCTTATTTTAACCAAATTTACAAATTTAAGATTAATAAAATCACCATTAAAAATCAGCAGACGCGCTGGGGCAGTTGCTCTCGGCAGGGGAATCTTAATTTTAATTTTCGCCTGATTTTTTTGCCGCAAATTTTAGCCGATTATATTGTTGTCCATGAGCTCTGCCATTTGCGCGAGCTTAATCATTCGCCCAGATTCTGGGCGCTGGTGGCTAAGACTTTTCCTAATTATAAAATGGCCAGACAAGATTTAAAACGAGCCGGCTTAAGCTTGATGTAGGTTTTTGACACAGCCCTTTTACCCTGAGCGTAAAATGTGCTATAATATATTCAGTTAAATAATTTAGATGTTTGCCTAAAATTTTTTGGGCAACATTAAAACTTTTAAAAATATGTTTTCTAAAAAAGGAGGGAGAAAAACTCTCGGCAGAAGGCTGTTTAGCTTGCAGACGCTTTTAATCTTCGCCTTCATAGCTATCAGTCTTGGCACTTTGTATTTTATTGCCAATGTGCCGGCCAATTACACGCAGATAAAACTTTTGTCCAAGCAAGACATGCTGGCCAGAAATGAGGTTTATTCTGCGATAAGCATGCTGGATGCCTTGAACAACAAGGTTAAGACCGGCGAAATGAGCCTGGCGAGCGCCAAGAAATTAGGCGCCGATTTATTAAGAAATATGCGCTATGGCGCCACTAAGGATTTATATTTCTTTGTGGATACCACCGAAGGCGTTAATGTGGTAATGCTTGGCGACAAAACCATTGAGGGCAAAAATCGCCTCAGCGAAATGGCCAATGGCGTTTATTACATCAAAGAGTTGATCAAGACCAGCCAGCAGGCTGATGGCGGCTATGTTAATTACATGTATCCGAAGCCGGGCGAAACCAAAGCCAAAGAAAAGCGTTCTTATGCCTTGGAATTCAAGCCTTTCGGCTGGGTTGTTGGTAGTGGTTATTATATAGAAGACGTGGCTAAATAATTTTACAGATTATAAAACCGCTCCGATGTTTGTCGGGGCGGTTTTTTTATCTTTTTATCTATTGGCCAGAACAATAAAGAAATTCAAGACAAAGGCGAAACTAAGCCAAGCTAAATAGGGAATTAAAAGATAAGCTGCGGCTTTATTAATTTTCCAAAAAACCAAGATAGTGGCGGCCAAGATTGACCAAAGACTGAACAGTTCCGACAAAGCCGCCAGAATTTCGTGCCAACCAAAGAAAAGAAAAGACCACAGAATGTTTAAAATCAGCTGGCAGCCGAATAAGATTAAGCCTTGTTTGGTGTATTTATTTTTTTTCTTTTGGCTGATAATCAAAAACAAGGACACGCCCATCATGATAAACAAAAGGGTCCAGACCGGCGAAAATACCTCATTGGGCGGGGTAAAACTTGGCTTATTAATAAAGGCATACCAGTTTTCAATTTCCGGCATGGTAAAAAGCGAACCGATGTAGGCGGCCAGCAAACAAACGCTTAATGAACCGATTAATAGAATGGGTTTATTGTCGTTTTGGCGCATGAATTTAAAATTATGGTTAAGGCGTATCTATATTATGACATATTTTTATTTGAGAGACAATTTGGGCGATTTAAATTGCTAAATAAGTCGAGCTTGGGTATAATTATTGATATTAAAAGAATTAACCAATATGAGCATAATTAAGGTAAGCAAGCTAAGCAAAAAGTTTAAAGATTTTAAGGCTGTGGATAATATCAGTTTTGAGGTTGAGGCTGGGGAGATTTTTGCTTTTCTGGGCCCTAACGGCGCCGGCAAGTCAACCACCATTAAAATGCTGACAACTTTATTGCGCCAAACCGAAGGTCAGATTGAATTAAACGGCTTCAGCACCAGCAAACAGCCGGATGAAGTAAGGCACTCCTTCGGCATTGTTTTTCAGGATCCGAGTTTGGACGATGAATTAACAGCTTATGAAAATATGGAATTTCACGGCGTGCTTTATGGTGTGCCGAAAAAGTTAAGACAAGAACGGATTAAACATTTGCTGAACTTTGTTGAATTATGGGATCGCCGAACCGATTTAGTTAAAAATTTTTCCGGCGGCATGAAACGGCGTTTGGAGATTGCCCGCGGTCTTTTGCATCACCCTAAAATTTTATTTTTGGATGAACCAACCTTGGGTTTGGATCCGCAAACCAGAAATCACATGTGGAGTTATTTGCAAGAATTGAATAAGACCGAGGGCATTACGGTTTTTTTCACCACCCATTATATGGAAGAAGCGGAAAGAATTGCCGGGCGAATTGCCGTAATTGATCATGGTAAAATAATCGCTGCCGGTACTGTGGCTGATTTAAAAAAGCAAACCAAGACTGATAATCTGGAAGCGGCCTTCTTGGCTTTGACCGGTAAAACAATTCGTGAAGAAGAAGGCGGGCGTTTGGCGCAAATGAGAATGAGGCGTCAGGCCTGGACAGGCAGACGCTAATTTATAAATTATAATTTAACCCCGTGTATGAGAACTATTTATATTCTTTGGCTTAGACAATTAAAAAGATATTTCAGATCGAAATCAAGAATGTTCGGCTCGCTGGCTCAGCCGCTGCTGTTTTTGGTGTCTTTGGGCTATGGCTTTGGACCGGTTTTTCAAAAAGCCGGCCAGGGTAATTATTTGGAATTTTTAGCTCCGGGCATTATTGGCATGAGCATTATTTTCACTTCAATTTTTTCCGGCATGGAAATTATTTGGGACAGACAATTTGGTTTTTTGAAAGAAACTTTGGTCGCGCCGGTCTCGCGCTTGAATATTATGATTGGCCGAACTTTGGGCGGCGCCACGGTTGCCACCATGCAAGGTGTGATTGTTTTTTTAATTTCCATGATAGCCGGTTTTCGGCCGGTTAATTTTTGGCTGATTCCGGCCGCTATTGTTGTTATGATGCTGATCGCTTTGCTGTTTACCGCTCTGGGCACAGCCATTGCTTCACTTTTGGACGACATGCAAGGCTTTCAATTAATTATTAATTTTTTGGTAATGCCTTTGTTTTTCTTGTCCGGCGCTTTATTCCCGTTGCAGGGTTTGCCCAAGGCCTTGGTGCTTATCGCTCAACTTGATCCTTTGTCTTATGGTATTGACGCCCTGCGCATTTTATTGGTTGATTTGGGGCATTTTGGCATGATGACCGACGTCTTGGCTTTGTCCGGCGTAACAGTGCTGTTTTTGATTGTTGGCAGCTATTTTTTCTCTAAAATTCAAGTTTAAGCTTTACAAGACAGCCTTAATACTTTATACTAAGGGATAGTTAAATATGCGATTACTAAGCAAAAAATTAAAGGCTACTGTAGCCCTTTATACCATAGCGCTGATGGTTTTCGGCATGTTTTGTATTGGCATGTTCATAGCGCCGGCGCCGGTTAAAGCGCAGACCGAATTGGCTTGTCATAATCACGCCCATAGCTTAAGTAATAGCAAAAATTATTTCAGTAAAGAGGCGGCTGATTGTTGCTTTAATCGGCCCTATAACAGCCAGGCGATTATCAGTCCCAAAGATATTGACGGCAACCATCTTTTACCGACAGCAATTTTAGCCTTGAGCAACCCGGTGGCGCCCGATTTTTATTATCAAACAGATTTCTCTTTAAAGATTTTTCCGCCGCCTGAAGGCGAGGCGTTGCGTTCAATTATCAAAAAGGAGTGAATTTATGCTTCCATACCCGCATTTAATTTTTGACGTTGTTTAACGCCAGAATTATCGGGTGTTTTTATTAAGAAGTAATTCACTCCAAAATATGTCTAATTCAAATCAAAAAATAATCGTACCGATTAAAGGCATGCATTGTAAATCATGCGAGCTTTTGATTGAAGATAATCTCAAAGAAGTTAAAGGTGTTGATCGAGCGCAGCTTGATTATCATCGGGGCGAAGCTGAAATTTATTACAGCGAGGAACGCCCATCTCAGGAAAAAATTGAAGAAGCTATTGCTAAGGCCGGTTATAGTCTTGGGCGAGATGAAGTTAAAGGTTTGCTAAGCCATAACAAAACCGATTGGCAAGATTTAGGTATTGCC
>JAKAEX010000043.1 GCA_021819805.1 bacterium
ATAATCAGCTTTTTTTATTTCGTCATCCCGGCCGGTGCCGGGATCCAGGGTCTACTCTGCTCATCACCCTTTATCTCGATTAACTCTGGATTCCGGCGCGGCCGGAATGACATTTTGTTGTGTGAAACAAATTGGAAATTTAAACCCCTTGATGATATAATAAAGCACATAAAAATAACCATTTTTTTATGTTAAGTTTTCAAGACTATTTTAAGGCGGCGGTTGAGAAAGATGCCTCTGATTTACACCTGGTTGTTGGCAATAAGCCGGCGCTCCGAGTTGACGGCGAATTATTATTTATCGGCGAAGAAGTGGTTGATGAAAAGTTTATGGAAGCCTCTTTAATTTCCATTTTAGACGCCAACCGCACCAAATTATTTAACACTAATCGCGAACTTGATTTTTCCATTGAAGTTTTTAATGATCGTTTCAGGATTAATTTACATTTCCAGTCCGGCAAAATCGGCTTGGCCGCTCGCCGCATCAAGGCGCAAGTGCCGGGGCCATCGGAAATCGGCTTTACTGACGCCATGATTAAGATGACCAATTTGAAAGACGGTTTGATTTTAGTTACCGGTCCATCCGGTTCGGGCAAATCAACCACCTTGGCGACAATGATTAGCATGATTAACGAGGCTCGTAATTCTCATATTATTACGATTGAAGATCCGATTGAGTATATTTTTCAAGATAAAAAAAGCGTGGTGGAGCAGCGCGAAGTCGGCTATGACACCTTGAGTTTTGCCAACGCTTTAAAATATGTGTTGCGCCAAGACCCGAACGTTATTATGATCGGCGAAATGCGCGACCCAGAAACAATTGAGGCGGCGCTGACGGCGGCCGAAACCGGCCATTTGGTTTTATCAACCTTACACACTTCCAGCGCGCCGGATACTGTGGCCAGAATTGTTGATTCATTTCCGGCTCATCGCAAACAGCAGGTTTTGGTTCAGTTGTCGCTTACTTTGCGCGCTGTGGTGTCTCAGCAATTAATCCCGAAAACCGGCGGCGGTTTAGTGGCGGCCAGGGAAGTTATGATTAACAATCCGGCAGTGTCCAATTTAATTTTGGAAAACAAAGTTAATCAATTGGCGACCGTCATTAAAACCAATTATCAGCTGGGCATGATTGATATGGAAAAATCGGTTGAGCGGCTGGTGGCCGAGGGCGTAATTGACGAACGCGTGGCTGAGCGCTATAAACGTAATACGGAAACCAAGGGTACTTATTATAAATAAGCGTGTAAGGGGGGAACAAACATATGCATTTAGATCGCTGGCGCGAAGTTGTCTCGCAAATTCAAGACAACTTTGAAGTGGAGGAACACGAAACCATCAAGAGCGAGGAGGCTGGCGGCGAAGATATTGAAACAATTGTTTTTACCAGCCAGCTGGGCCGTTTGAAGCTGGAATTTATCAGTCGGCCGAAAGTTATTGATAAAAAAATTACTTACTCCAACCGCATTGGCTCCGAATCGTCGGTTGAATACGTTTACGACCCGAAAGAAAAGTCTTATCAACTGTTGGTTTATCGCTGGAGCGAAGTTGATAATGATTGGCTGCCGCTGGAAGGTCAAAATCTGTTTGTTTAGGCTCCCGATTGACAATCTTGGGCAGTGCTCTAAACTAAAGAAACTTTATGAAGGTTGCTAATTTCATCCCGTTTTTATCGGTTATTGCCTGGCTAACCGCCTGGTGGTGGCTCAAACAAGACCCGCAAAGCTGGCTGTGGATTGACGCAGGTATGCTGGTTTTTTGTTTGTTGGCGGGGAAAATTATCAGCGCCAAAGCCAAAGAAAAGCATTGGTGGAACGCCGCTTTATTGCCGCTCGTGACCAATTTGGTGGTTTTGGGCTATATCGTTATTATTAGCAATCAGCCCTTAATTCAGACACTGGCCGTGGTCTTGGTTCTATTTAATTATGTTTATTGGCGTTTTGTTTTTTATTATTATAATTTACCGAGCCGTTACACTTCTTTCAGTTTGGAAAATTTGTCTTTTTCTGTTAATTTTTTAACGGTTTTCTTTTTGGGCGCTTTGGGCTATGGCCTAAGAGCTTTTTTACAATATAATTTTTGGCTGATACTTTTGGGCGTGGCGGTGGTTTTAGCCTTGCTCTTATATCAGGGCATGTGGGCGGCCAAAGTTGATTGGCGCAAACACGGCTGGTATTTTTTGTCGCACTTGGTTGTATTGCTGGAATTTTTCGGCGTTTTAAATCTTTTGCCCTTAAACCATAATTTACTTGGTTTTTTATGGGCCTCAATTTATTATTTGTTGTTAATTTTGTTTAATGATTTAATGGGACACCGCTTTAATCCAAAGCGTTTGCGATTTTATCTGGCTTTGGTGGCGGCCGGTTGGCTGGTTTTATTATTAACCGCCAGCTGGTTATAGTTTTGACAATCATCTTAAAAATTATGGAAAAATTAAGTAAGAGAAAAAAAGCAATGTTTATCGGTTTCGCTGTTGGCTTGGCTTTGCTGGGTGGTTTGGGCGGCGGCTGGTTGTATAGTTATTGGTTTGGCCAAATTACCAATTTAAAAAATGTCGGCAATCTGTCTGACAACACCAACAACGTCGTTATTAGCGGCGCCAAACAGGTGGTGGTTGAGCAAGATAAGCGAACCGAAGAAGTGCTTGATTCAGCTGAAAAAGTTATTGTTGGCATTTTTAAAAAACGAGCCGACAATAATTATAATTTATTAAGTTCGCCGGTAGCCGGTTTGATTATTACCAGCGACGGCTGGCTGGCGGCCAATTGGCAAACCAAAGACACTCAGGTTAAAGCAGCCGATTATGTGGCCATTACCAAAGACAAGAAAATTTACAACTTGGACATTTTGGCCTTTGATGAATTTTCCGGCCTGACTTTTGCCCATATGCGCGGCGTTAACAGCTTGCCGGTGGCCGGCTTCAGCCCATCCTTAGAACTAAAGCGCGGCCAGTCGGTTTTCTTAACCAGCTGGCTAAAAACCGTTAGCCCCGCCATCTTAACCGATGATCGCCGCCGCGACGATATTTTATCCAGCGATCAGCCGCTTAAGGCTTTAAGTCTGTCGGTAATTGATCCGAACAGCTTGGTAGCTGTTGATTTATCCGGCCGGGTGGTTGGCTGGGTGACCAAAGACAAACAAGTGGTAAGCGTTGATTACATTATTAGCGCCATTAATTATTTATTGGCCAACCAACCAATCAGCCGAACCAGTTTGGGTGTTAATTATTTAAACTCCGATTATCATGCTAACG
The DNA here is from genome assembly GCA_021819805.1 of bacterium. Lineage (GTDB taxonomy): Bacteria > Patescibacteriota > Patescibacteriia > Patescibacteriales > Patescibacteriaceae > JAKAEX01. Next base: position 3,250 of record JAKAEX010000043.1, read on the forward strand.
GCAAGCAGCCGATTGGCGCCTTGATTGTTAAAGACAAAAAAGGCATCGCGGTGGTGGCCGGCAGTCCGGCGGCTAAAGCCGGCCTGAAAGAAGGCGATATTATTTATTCAATTGATGACCGCGAACTCAGCAACGGCGTTGACTTGGCTGATGTGGTGGCGACTTACCAAGCCGATCAAAAAGCCATTGTTAAATATTGGCGCGGCTCTGACAAGAAAGAAGCAATTATTACTTTTAAAGGCTTGTAAAACATTTTTTAAAAGACCCCGCCTCGGGGTCTTTTTTTGTATGACGAAGAAAAGAAAATATGCTACAATAGAGAAAAGAAAATAATTTTTTATATGAAAGTTAAAACCATCGGCACCGCCAAGCTGTCCGGCAAAACAGTTTTAGTCAGAGTTGATTTTAATGTGCCGCTGAAGGGCGCGCAAATCAAAGACGATTTTAAAATCAAAGCTTCGGTGGAGCTAATTAAGTTTTTAATCGGCAAGAAAGCCAAAATTATTTTACTGACGCATTTGGGCGAACCAAAAAACAGCGCGGCCGACCGCAAAAAGTTTAGTGTTAAGCCGGTGGCTGTTCGTTTGGCCAAACTTTTGGATAAAAAAGTTTTATTTTTAAAAGAACCGATCGGCAATTCTCGTTTGGCCGCGGCTGTCAGTAAATTAAAAGATGGTCAAGTGGCGCTTTTGGAAAACATTCGTTTTTATCCTGGCGAAACCGCCAATGAGGCTAAGTTTGCCAAAGCCTTAGCCGGCTTGGCTGATGTTTATATTAATAATGCCTTTGCCGTAAGTCATCGCGCTCATGCCAGTGTCTCGGCGATTAAAAAATATCTGCCAAGTTTCGCCGGACCGTTGTTGGTGGCCGAAGTTATTAATCTTAATCGAGTTTTAAAGCCGCATCGGCCGATGATTGCCGTGATGGGCGGCGCCAAAGTTGAAACCAAGGTTGATTTGATAAAAAATTTATTAAAAAAAGCCAACCACATTTTAGTCGGCGGGGCTTTGGCCAATAACTTTTTAGCCGCTCGCGGCTATAATGTCGGCAAATCGCTTACCACCAAAACCGGCATCGCCATTGCCAAGAAAATCCCCAAAAAGAAATTGGTTTTGCCCATTGATTTGGTGGTTAAAACCGCTGACGGCCGAACCGCTTGGCGGCACCTGAAAGAAGTTAAGCGAGGCGAGACGATTGTTGATATCGGACCGGAAACCATGAAGTTGTTTGGCAACTATATTAAACGAGCCAATACCTTGGTCTGGAATGGACCAATGGGCTTGTACGAAGATGAGGCCGCGCGCTATGGCACCTTATTTGTGGCGCGAGCCATTGCCAGTCGTTCCAGCGGCAAGGCTTTTGGCGTAGTTGGCGGCGGTGAAACGGTTGATGCTTTAAAATTAACCAAAATGGAGGATGACGTTGATTGGATTTCAACCGGCGGCGGCGCCAGTCTTACTTATTTAAGCGGCATTAAATTGCCCGGCTTAATGGGTCTCGTTAAATAAGTTTATGATTAAAATTAAGCGAGCCAGTATTTATAAAATCTACACCGGCGATGGCTGGCCGGCGCTTGGTTTAAAGTTATGGCTGTCGGACGGCCGATTAGTTTGGTCAAGCGCGGCTTTGGCGCATGACAAATTTACTCAAGACAGTTTGGCCAAAAGTTTTTCGTTGTGTGAAGAAAAATTTAATGCCGAGGTTATTCCGTTTTTGAAAGATTTGGAATTATCGGGCGATGCGGCTTTGGGGGCTGATCAATGGTTGAAAGACTTGGAACTGCCGGCTTTATCTTTAGCCTTGTCCGTGGTTATTAATCGCGCCAGCGCGGCGGCCGCCAATTTGGAATTATATCAACAGTTTAATCAGGTCTATGGTTTTAAAGAAGATTTGTTTGACCTGCCAACACCGATTTTTAATTTATTCAACGGCGGGCGGCACGCCGACACTAATTTGGATTTTGAAGAGTTTTTGTTGGTGCCCTTAAGCCGCAATCAGACTTCTTTTAAAGAAAAGGTTGAAGCCGGGACAATAATTTTCCACGCCCTGGCCGACAAATTAAGACAAGCCGGCTTTGATACCGACTTGGGCAGTTTTGGCGGCTATGCGCCGGATATGACTTCCAGTTTAGAGGCTATGGAATTAATCGCTGACGCTTGTCAGGCTGGCGGCTGGGCTTGGGGCAAAGATTTTGGCTTGGGTTTGGATATTGGCGCCGCTTACCTATCAGCCGGCAAGGGCAATTATTTATTTAAACTTGATCACAGCCAACTACAATCAGCTAACTTGGTTCAATTATACGAAGAGTGGCAAAGTCATTACCATTTGGTTTATTTGGAAGACCCCCTGGCCGTTTCTGATTTGACCGGCTGGAAACGCTTAACCACGACTGACGATTATAAATTAATTTTGGCCGGCGATGAGTTTTTTGCCAACAGCGAAAATAAGTTTCGTCAGAATCTGAAAAATCATCTGGCCAATACAATTGTCATTAAACCATCAGCTATGGCAACCATCAGCCAGGTCGTTGCCTTGATAAAATTAGCTCAGGAACATAAATATCAAATTGTCTTAAGCCATGGCGACCAGGAAACCATTGATAGCTTTATGGCTGATTTGGCCATTGCCGCTAATGTTGAGTTTATTAAAACCGGCTCCCTGGCGCGCGGCGAACGTAACGGAAAATTGAACCGATTAATAGAAATTGAGCAAGATTTGGCAGCCTAATGCTCCCAAAAGTGAAAGTTTAGACGAAAGTCCTGGATTAGACAGGGCTTTTGATTTTTTAAGGAAAAAGTGTTAAGATGTTTTGGCTTAAAAATATGTCAAAAGATGATATTTTAAAGGAAAAATGGCGGCCAATTGTTCTGATTGTTTTGGATGGCTGGGGCGTAGCGCCGGCTGGCGAGCACAATG
>JAKAEX010000044.1 GCA_021819805.1 bacterium
GGACGAATACGACAAGAAATACCCGGGCTATGGCTTAGCCCAGCACAAAGGCTACGGCACGCGTCTCCATTTAGAGCGCTTGGCAGCCTTGGGACCATCGCCAATACATCGGATGTCGTTTAAACCCTTATCTGATAAATGTAAAAACTAAAAGCGAAAAACGAAAAGTTATGGAGCTCGCTAATGCTCGCAATTTTATTTATCAAATAAATGGTCGCGGAGTGCTAACGAAGCGACACCTAAGCTTTTACATTTTAGCTTTTACTTTTTAGCTTTAAGAATTAATTTGTTTTTTACCGAAAATCACGTTAGAATTAAATAACTATGATTTTACAAATCATCATCGTCGTTATCGGTCTCTGCTTGTTTGAAGTTATTTCCAGCGTGGACAACGCCGTCGTTAACGCTCATGTCTTAAAAACCATGAACGAGAAATACCGCAAAATCTTTTTGATTTGGGGTATGTTTTTTGCCGTTTTTGTTGTTCGCGGCCTCCTGCCATTTATTATTGTCTGGGTGGCCAATCCGGCCTTATCTTTTCTTCAAGTTTTCAGTGTAGCTTTTTCCAATGATCCGGCTATTACCGGCTATGTGGAAAAATCTAAACCGTTTTTGCTTTTGGGCGGCGGCGTTTATTTATTTTTTGTTTTTCTGGGCTGGTTGTTTTTGGAAGAAAAAAAATACGCCTTTGCCGTGGAAGGCTTTATTCATCGCCGCGGCTTTTGGTTTTACGCCATCGCCTCTGTCGCTTTAACGGCCATTGTCTATTTATCAATCAAAGCCAGTCCAATGCTGGCCTTGGCCGCCACCATCGGCGCCAGCGCTTTCTTTATTACTGACGGCTTCAAGAAGAACGCCGAGACCAAAGAAAAAGATTTGCTGTCTTCCAAAATGAGCGCTTGGAGCAAACTTATTTATTTGGAAATTTTAGATGCCTCTTTTTCCATTGATGGCGTCATCGGCGCTTTCGCTTTTACCATCAGCGTGCCGCTGATTATTTTGGGCAATGGCCTCGGCGCTTTTGTGGTTAGAGAATTTACTATTCGCGGTTTGGACTTAATTAACAAATTTGCCTACCTTAAAAACGGCGCCATGTATTCTATCGGCGTTTTGGGCGCCATTATGATTAGTGAAAGTTTCGGTTTTGAATATCCTTTTTGGCTGGCGCCCTTCATTACCGTTTCCTTGCTTGTCTTTTTTCTCTGGCTATCGCACAAGGAAAATAAACTACTGCTTAAATAAAACTACCGATAAAAAAATCGCCCCTAATGAGGCGGTTTTTTTATCGGCAAAACGAAAGCTATTTTTTGACTTTCTTTTTAACCGTCGGTTTTTTCTTGGCCACCTTCTTGGTGGCGCAACAACAGCCGCAAGCCATAAAATTAAAAAATTAATCTTTAACTAAAAACATAAAAATAATACCTAAAACAAAAAAGAAAAAATGAAGAGCGTTTTTGGATAAGCGAGAACCGGTTTTTTCGTGGACTTCCGGCACTAAATCAACGGCTGAAATATAGAAAAAGCCGCCGGCGGTGATGCCCAAAAGCGGTCCCACTAAGCCATTGATGGATGACAGCCAATAACCGACAATCGTACCCAAAATAGCTGTCAGGGCGGTAATAAAATTCAACCAAGCCGCCTTGCCGCGACTCATGCCGCTATGAATCAAAATACCAAAGTGGCCGATTTCCTGGGGCAATTCATGCGAGGCAATCGCCCAAGTCGTGGTCCAGCCCAAAAGCGGATTGGCCACAAAGCTGGTAGCGATCAAGAGGCCATCCATAAAATTATGAATGGCGTCGCCAAACAAACTCATATAGGCAAAAGTATGAACTTGGCACTCGCCGTCAATTTCGTGGCAATGACTCCAATGCAATAATCGTTCCACCATATAAAACAGCAAGAAACCCAAAATAACAAACAGAAAAACCGGCTGGACAGTTAAAGTTTTTAAAGCTTCCGGCACCAAATGCAAAAAGCCGGCGCCCAACATGGTACCGGCCGAAAAAGCCACCAGCCATAAAATAACTTTTTTGACGAAGCGCTCGCGAAACAGCACCACCAAACCAACCAAAGAGGTAAGACTGACAATGGTGGTGGCAATTATCGCCAGCCAAAAAGCGGAATGAGGCATATTATAAATATTATAGCTCTAATTGCTGAAGATTAAAATGTTTATTCGCCCTGGCGTTTAGCTCTTACTCTTTCAATTTCTGTCAGATATTTTTTTCTCAAGCGAACACTCTTAGGTGTTACTTCCAAATATTCATCATCGCTCATGATGCTGAGACCGGTTTCCAAAGTTAACTCCACCGGCGGGGTTAAAGTAATAGCTTCATCTGAACCGGACGAACGAATGTTGGACTGAGCCTTGCCTTTAATCGGGTTAACCGCCAAGTCAGCGCCTTTGGCCACATCACCGATTACCATGCCTTCATAAACTTCGGTGTTGGGCGCTATATACAAAACACCTCTGTCTTGTAAATTCCAAAGAGAAAAAGCCAAGGCTTTGCCGGTGGCCATGGAAACCATGGAACCGAGGTCGCTTTTGGCAATGACGCCGGCGTGAGGTTTGAAGTCCAAAAAATTGGCGCACAAAATGCCTTCGCCGCGAGTATCCACCACAAATTCTTTGCGATAGCCCAAAAGACCGCGTGTTGGAATTTCAAAAACCAAGCGGGCTTGGCCGTTATGATTTTTTAAATTAAGCAGGCGGCCGGCGCGTTTGGATAATTTCTGAATAACCGTGCCGGACATGGTTTCAGGCACATCAACCGTCACTTCTTCGTATGGTTCCTGTTTAACGCCGTCCACTTCTTTGATAATAACCTGGGGTTGAGAAACTTGCAGTTCATAACCCTCGCGGCGCAAATTTTCCAAAAGAATGGCGATATGCAATTCACCGCGGCCATAAACTTTATAATAAGCGGTATTGTCAAAATCAATTTTCAAACCAACGTTAACTTCCAATTCTTTTTCCAAGCGGTCTTTCAGTTGGCGGCTGGTGACAAATTTGCCTTCGCGTCCGGCGAATGGAGAATTATTGACCAAGAAATCCAAGGAGATTGTCGGCTCGTCAATTTTAATCGCCGGCAAAGCCGGTTGGTCGGCCGAATCAATAATGGTTTCACCAATATTAACATCGGTTAAACCGGCCACCATGACAATGTCGCCGGCTGTCGCCTCTTCAACTTCTTTTCTGACCAAACCCCAGAAAGTAAATAGTTTAGTAATCTTAAACGAACGAGTGGCGCCGGCTTCATTTTTAACCAAAACCTGAGAACCGGTTTTAATTTTGCCCTGATAGATGCGGCAAATAGCGCAACGGCCCAAAAAATTATCATAAGCCAAGTTAAACGGCTGAGCGGCCAAAGGCGAATTTTCCAATTCGGGACTGGAAGCCGGCTTAACTTTTTCTAAAATCAAATCCAAGAGCGGCATCAAGTCTTTGCTTTCATCCGCCATGTTTAATTTAGCAAAGCCTTGCTTGGCCGCAGCAAAAACCACCGGAAAATCCAATTGCTCGTCGGTCGCGCCCAAATCCAAAAACAATTCATAAACCAATTCCTGCACTTCTTCCACGCGCGCGGCCGGCTTATCAATTTTATTAATGACGACAATCGGCTTCAAGCCCAATTCCAAAGATTTTTTCAGCACGAATTTGGTTTGCGGCATTGGGCCTTCCTGGGCGTCAACCAAGAGCAAAACCGAATCAATGGAGCGCAAAATGCGTTCCACTTCCGAGCTAAAATCAGCGTGGCCGGGAGTGTCAACAATATTAATCTTGGTGTCCTTATAGAGCACCGAGGTGTTTTTTGAGTAAATGGTAATGCCGCGTTCTTGCTCCAAGGAATTGCTGTCCATGCTGACGCCGCCGTCATTCATGCCGGTTTGTAACATTAACTTATCAGTTAGGGTTGTTTTGCCATGGTCCACGTGGGCGATAATGGCGATATTTCTAATTTCCATAGAATATAAAAGAATTACGCAAAGGACGTAATTCTTCAAGAATTAACTATTTGATTATACTTACTTATTTTAAAAAAGTCAACTACCTTGTTTTTCCCTCCCCTTACCAAGGGGAGGGTTAGGGAGGGGTTGAAAATAGCCTTTGTTTTTTTAAATAACCCCCTCCTGACCTCCCCCTTCGCAAGGGGGAGGAAACTAAGGTTGTTTGACATAATTATTTATCTATGCTTTAATTTTATTATAAATACAAGACCTACCTCATTTTAGATTTACCCCGTTAATATCTGACCTTGAGCTTAAATGGTCAGATTTTTTTATGTCAGACAACACTTTCCAAAATTTGGGCATTTCGCCAAAAATTTTAAGCATCTTAGAGAGGCTTAATTTTGTCGTGCCCACGCCGATTCAAACCCAGGCCATTCCGGTGGCTTTAGCCGGCCAAGACCTGATTGGTATCGCCCAAACCGGCACCGGCAAAACCTTGGCTTTCGGCGTGCCCATCTTACAAAAACTTTTTCGTGAACAGCAAAAAGTAAGCTTGGTAATTTTACCGACTCGCGAGCTGGCTTTGCAGGTTGACGAATTTTTCAAAAAATTAGGCGCGTCTTGCCAATTGAAAACCGCGGTCTTAATCGGCGGCGCCAACATTCGCCAGCAGATGATTCATTTAAGACGCCGGCCAAATATCATTATCGCCACTCCCGGCCGTTTGATCGACCACTTGGGCCAAAAAACCGTCCACCTAAACGATGTTGGCATTTTGGTTTTGGACGAAGCCGACCGCATGTTGGATATGGGCTTTGCCCCGCAGATCAAACAAATTTTAACCAGCGTGCCGAAGGATAGACAAACCATGCTTTTTTCCGCCACCATGCCCGATGGCATTGTTAAAATCGCCAACGACTACATGCGGCTACCGGTGCGCGTGGAAGTGGCGCCGGCCGGCAGCGCGACCGCCAATGTCACTCACGAAATATTTTTTGTCCACAAACCGAACAAGCTTGATCTCTTGGCCGAAATCTTAAACCAATACAAGGGCACAGTGCTGATTTTTTCCCGCACCAAATTCGGCGCCAAAAAAATCGCCGCCGCTATCAGAAATATGCATCACACCGCCGTGGAAATCCATTCCGACCGCAGTTTGAATCAGCGCTTAGCCGCTTTGAGAGGTTTTAAAAAAGGCGAATACCGCATTTTGGTGGCAACCGACATTGCCGCTCGCGGTTTGGACGTAAGCAATATTGAATTGGTGGTCAATTTTGATTTGCCGGAACAATTGGAAGATTATGTTCATCGCATTGGCCGCACCGGCCGCGCCGAAGCCACCGGCCATGCCATTTCTTTTGCCACGCCCGAACAAAGATCGGATGTTAAAAGCATTGAGCGTTTAATCAAACAAGAACTGCCGGTCTCGCCTCTGCCCGCTCACCTGCCACAGGTTGTCATGACTCAAGCGGTTCGCCAGCCAAGCCATGGTCGCAACCGACAGCCAAATCGTCCGGGAAAATTTAATAAGCCAAATAACTTTGGTCCAAAAAAATTCAAATCTTTTTCCGACAAGCCAAGCTTTCCCGGCCAACGGCGAGATCACAAGCAATTTGGTCAAACCAATGCCAGACCAGCCCATCAAGCGCGCCCCGGTCAATTTAAAAATAAATTTTCTCCAAAAAAAGATTACCAAGGCAGCCAAGAGCCAAAACTCTTCGCCGATGACTTAGGCAATTATCTGCCGAGCCGCGAGGCCAAACCGCGCCATGGTCGGCCGGGCGGACAGCGGCCATTTAATCGTCGCGGCGCAAAAAATTTCCGCAACAAAAAAAGAGCCTACTAAAGTTCTTTTTTGTTTGGCAAAAATAAAAAGGGTTGGCTTAAATAAAACCAACCCATAGACAATGTTTTAGTAGCGCCTTAATTAAGCAAGGATGCCATTTAATTGAGCGGAGCTCTCATCGCCCGATTAAACTTCCTTGATATCCCACGTATTACCGCGGCTGCTGGCACGTGGTTAGCGATAACCTCTTTATTAGGCGAGGCTTAACTGCTCCTGACTTCCGGTCATAGACACGGATAATTTGCCCT
>JAKAEX010000045.1 GCA_021819805.1 bacterium
ACTTGTTGGCGGTCATCCCATTCCAATAAATCGCCAAACAGAGAATTCGCATAAACAAACAGAGTAAGCAGAACCAACAGGCTCAAAGCCAAGCAAGTTAAATTTTTTGGCTGTTTTAGGCGGTTAATTATTGGCACAATATTTTTTTAAAGCTTCGGCGGCTTCTTGGTATTTTAAGCTATCAGCTGTCCGCAAGTCTTGGCAGCCGTCAACAGTTTGCCTTAATTTAATTTTGGCCAAGCCTCGGTAGTAATAAGCCAGGTTAAAAGCATAGAGATCAATGGCTTTGTTATAAGAAGCAATGGCTTCCGGCAAGAGATTCATTTCGTATTGGGCGCGAGCCAGGCTGCCGACATAAAGGTAATAATATTCGTTATTGGCAGGACTTAAATTAACGGCTTGCTGATAATCAAGCAGAGCAGCTTTTGTTTCTTTCAGATTAAACCAGACATTGCCTCGGTTGTAATAGGATAGAGGCTCGCGGCTATTAAGTTTGATGGCTTGGTTATAGTAATTTAAGGCCTTTAGGTTATCACCGTGATTTTTAACAATAGCCGAGCCGATGTTGTTGTAAGTAAAGGGATCTTTGGGGTCAAGCGCCAAAGCCTTGTTGTAATACTCCAGAGCTTTGTCTAAATTGCCTTGGCCGCTTTCGGCATTGCCCATATTATTATAGACGCTGGCTATCTTTGGATCTTGTTTAATGACGTCGTTCCAAAGCGACCAGCTGTCAAACCAAACCCAGGTTCTGATTCTGGCTAAGCAGGCAAAGAGTAAAACAAAACTTATCAAGAAAAAAATTAACCAAACTCTTAGTCTTTTAAATTTATCCCAAAGCCAAACAAGCAAGAGGCCGAGCGCCCAGAAATAAGCTAAGCCGGCCAGATAGGCGTAGCGATCGGCCGTGATAGTTGTACTAAAAATCTTGACTTGCAGGGTTGGCGCGATTAATAAGCAAAACCAAGCGCTGAGCCACAACCAAAGTTTGTTGGCGCGATAGCGCCAGAGGAATATTAATAAAATAATAAAGATGATTGCTGACAGCTGATAAATTGTCGGCAGCCAACCATTGTCTAATTCTGGAAAGCCATAATAAGATGATAAATTAATCGGTAAAATTAATTTTTTCAGATAAAAAATAAAAGAGTAGGGCACAAACAGCAATTTATGCCACCAGGTATAGGCGGTGGCCGGCAATAAGGAGGCCAGGCCTCGGCTTTGAATGGCAATCAGGCCAAAAATAATTGAGATAACAAAAAATGGCAATTTTTCCAGCCAAACCAGCTTGGTAAAACGGCGGCCGCGGTAATAGTCCAGAACTATGATAATCACAGGCAAAGCTACGCCGGCCACTTTGGAAAAAAGTGAAGCCAAGAAAAATCCCAGAGCCAGACAGTAGGCGGTCGGTTTGGGTTTGCGCTGATAAAAAGTGTAGGCCAAAACGGAACCAAGAAAAAAGGTTCCGGCCAGCAAGTTGCTTCTAGCCGATACCCAGGCCACGGTTTCCACGTTAAGCGGGTTAATGGCGAAGAGCGAGGCAGCAATTAAAGCAATGAGCCGCCGGCCGAAGAGGCGAACAGTTAGCCAGTAAACCAAAATAATGTTTAATAAGTGGAGCAACAAATTATCCAGGTGCAACCAGGGCGGAGCCGAGTGCCAAAACTTGTATTCAAGAGCAAAGCTCAGGGTGGTCAGTGGCTGGTACATGCCTAAATAAAAGTTGCTGAAAAATTTTTTTAAACTATGGACGTCAAGTTGTTTGATATCAAGATTTTGAGTTATTTGAAATTGGTCATCCCATTCTACTAAGCCGCTGGCTAAGCAACTTACATAAGTAAAAATAGTCAGGCCGATTAAAGCGATTAAAATCAGGGGTATAAAAATTTTTGGTTTTTTAGGCAGCTTATTTAGTGGCATAGTTTAGTTAAGGCGTTTTTAGCCTCTTTCAGGCCTAAATTAGCTGCTGAGTCCACGCTCTCACAGGCCGCCTGTTTTTGTCCCAAGTTGAATAAAGCTAAGCCTCGGTTAAAGTAGGCCGGTTCAAATTTTGGTTTTAATTTTATGGCTTGGGTATAATCAGCCACCGCCGCCTGGTATTGTTTGAGCTCAAAATAACAATTGGCTCGGTTATAAAAATACTTAAATTGAGGATTTAGTTCAATGGCTTTGTTTAGGTCGGTTAGCGCGCCATTGAAATCTTTTTTTAAAATTTTAATGTCGGCGCGGTTGTAATAAAACAAAGCGAAGTTGGGCATGATGGCGATGGAAACATCTATTTCTCTGAGCGCTTCATCGTATTTTTTAAAAGTCTCTGATAAGAGCAAGGCCCGGTCGTTATGAGCCATGGCCACATTGGGAGAAGTTTGGGACCCGTAAAGTTGAATCGCTTTAGTTAGGTCGGTTAAAGCGCCGTCATTATCGCCCAGTTGCCGCTTGACATAGCCGCGCAAGAAGCGGAGATCGCCGATGGTTGGCGCTTGTCTGGCGGTTCGATCAAAAAAAGTCAGGCTATCTTGCCAAAGTGAAGTTTGTTGCCTTGATAAATAAGCGAAGACCAAGAGAATTAAGAGCAGAACCGCCAAGCCGATTTTTTTGCTAATTTTTTTTAGAGACTCAAAATTAAAAGCGTTGCCAAGGAACAAGATGGTACCCAACATTGGTAAATAGTTATAGCGGTCGGCGGTTAATTGCGAGCCGAGAGGGACAATTTTTAAAACCAAAAGCAAATTTATGGCATACCACCATAAACCGAAAATCAATATCTTTTTTAATTTATGCCGACGGCCGAGATAAAACAAATAGGCGATAATGGCCAGAGTCAAGCCGGCGATTAAATAAAATTTTAAAGGCAGGCCGGGATTTTTAATTGGGTAAGTGTAATAAGCTGATAGATTAATCGGGACAAAAAATTTACCAGCATAAAAAGCCAGGGCGTAAAAAACCAAAGCGGCCATTTCGCCCGGGTTAAAATAACCAATAATGCCGCTGGTAATGTGGTCGGCATCGCCGCGACCGATAAAGGTTACCCAGGCAAACAGAGCCGAGATTAAGAAAAAAGGAATTTTTTCTTGCCAATTATTTTTTAGATTTTTATTTTTGAAATAATCGCAGAGCAAAATAATAAAGGGGAAAACAATGGCCGCGCTTTTGCTTAAAAATGATAAAATAAAGGCTAACAAACTGAGCCAAAAATATCGTCGATGATTATTGTCTAAATATTTTAGATAGAAGATTGTGGCCAAAAGAAACCAAAAGCTAAATAGCAAAGCGCTGGTGGCCGAAGCCCAAGCTACTGCTTCAACATTCATCGGGTGAAGAGCAAAAATGGCGGCCGCGCTTAAAGTAAGCCAGTTGGGCTGCTTGAGCAGTTTGAACAGCCAAACAACCAGTAGGATATTAATTAGGTGAATGAGCAGACTGCCGCTATGAAAAGCAAATTGGTTTAAACCAAATAATTTATATTCCAGGGCGTAAGTTAAAGATGAAACCGGTTGGTACATGCCAACATAAAAGGTTGAAAAAATTTTGGCCAGGCTGTTGGGCGTTAATTGTTGGATATCGGGGTTTTCGGTTATTTGCAAATTGTCATCCCAGGTAATGAATTGATTATGTAGACTAGGCCAATAGGTAATAATTGTGGCTAAAAGAACGGCGGCCAAACTGCCGACGAAACGCCAATTCAAATTTTTAAATCTTATCTGCCAAACTCGCCAAACGGCTTCCCAGACAATCTGGCCGCCAAGTTTGGATTGGCCATTGCGGCGCTCTTCAAAGGTAATAGGCACTTCTTGCCAGCTGGCGCCGGTTTTGACGGCTCGATATTTCATTTCAATTTGAAAACAATAGCCATTGGATTTAACCTCTTCGGAGAATTTGTCCAAGAGCGACATTTTCCAACCATTAAAACCGCCGGTTAAATCTTTAATTGACAGGCCTAAAATTGTTCGGGCGTATAAAGAGCCGCCGCGGCTGATTAGCTTGCGGCGAAGCGGCCAGTTAACTACATCGCCGCCTTTGACATAACGCGAACCGATAACAAAATCATGCGTGGCTAAAGCCGCCAGCATGGCTGGCAGGTGATTGGGGGAATGAGAAAAATCGGCATCCATTTGGATAACCGCTTCGTAGTTTTTAGCTTTAGCCCAAGCAAAGCCGGCTAAGTAAGCTCGGCCCAAGCCGTCTTTAGTTTGTCGCTTGAGCAAAAATAAATTAGGCTGCTGTTTTTGCAGAGCCTCAACTTCGGCGGCAGTGCCATCTGGCGAGCCGTCATCAACCACTAAAATATCCAAATCAAGCTTAAGATTAAAAATTTGTTTAGCCAGCTCTTTGATATTATCAGCTTCATTATAAGTTGGAATAATAATCAGAGTTTTCATAAAGCTTTAATCAAATAAGTTTTAAAGAGGCGATAGCCCAGTTTTTTATAATACCCTCTAACGCCGACGCCGGAAATAATCGCCAATTGTCGGTAGTTGGCTAGCCGGGCGATAGTTTCCGCTTGGCTTACCAAAAGTCTGCCCAAGCCTTGATGCTGGGTTTTAGTTGAGTTCTTGCCAACCGACACCAATTCACCGTAAACATGCAATTCCCGCAGCCAAGCGGTTTGCGGAAAAATGGAATTGTCAGCTAATCGCAGGCGAGCAAAACCATAAAGTTTTGTCTGCTCTTCATCCTCAAAGCTGATAAAATATTCATCGCCGTCAGAGGCGCGATATTTTTTAACAAAAAGTTTAGCTTGATTGAGCTTAAATTTGCTTTGGCCGACTTCACGGCAGCGGATACAGCGGCAGGCCACGCCTTGCTGTTTCATAATTTGGCGCAGGTTGGTAATTTTATTACCGGCCATAATGGACTCTCCGGGGATGTCGCGGATTAAACGGATAATGCGAACAAAGGGTGGAATAATTTGTTTGCAACTGATAATTAATTTTTTTAGCTGTTCGTCGGTATATGGTTTGTATTTGCCGGCACGCCACCATTTGTAAAGCAGACTGCCCTTGGTCACAACCGTGGGATAAAATTTTATTTGATCGGGATTGAAGTCATTATTATTCAGTTTTTGAGCAATTAGTTTTTTTAATTTAGGCGTTTGGGCGCCGGTTAATTGAATAGTGCTGGTGTCGCGATCAGGGCTGAACATGGCCTGGAACATTTGTCGATCATGAGCCGGCGAACTGCCGGGGAGAGCCGGCATAAAATGATAAGTGGTCTTAAAACCAAAATCTTTGAGCAGCTTGGAAGCTCGTTTAATATCGGCCACAGTTGAGCCGCGGCGGTTAAGTTTAAGAATCTTATCATCCAAAGCCTGAACACCCAACTCCACGCGAGTGGCGCCAAATTCTCGCATGCGCCACAACTCTTTATCATTAATATAATCCGGTCGCGTTTCCAAAGTAATACCGATAAGCTGATATTTGGCCGTTTCGTTTCTTTTCTGTTCTTTTGCTAACTCTTTTTTTAATAAAGGCAAGCCTTTGGTCGCGGCGTTGCGGGTTGCGAGTTGCGGGTTGCGCGAAAAATTATTAGCTGCCCTAAAACACTCTTTGATATACCAATATTGATAAGTTTCCGGCAGAGCCGACCAAGTGCCGCCGATAACAATCAATTCAATTTTCGTCGGTTCATGGCCGTTGGCCTCCAGCGCTCTCAGACGGTAAATTACCTGTTTGTAGGGATTAAAATCACAATAAACGGCGCGCATAACAGCTGGTTCATTGGCTAAATAACTTTGGGGAATATTCTTGTCGGTCGGACAATAGGCACAGCGACCGGGACAAGGCCAGGGCGAAGTTAAAACCGCTACCGGCGCGATGCCGGACAAAGTTCTAACCAAGCGCCGTTTCAAAAGTTTAAACAGCAAATCATCCTTGTGCTTTAAGCGTTTAAGCT
>JAKAEX010000046.1 GCA_021819805.1 bacterium
TCAAGTGGCCGGCGATGTTGGGCCAAATGTTAATAACACCTACAACTTGGGTTCGGCCTCGAAGCGTTGGGCTAATATTTTTGCTAATAATTTAAATATTACCGGCGCGCTTAATTTGGGCTTTGCCAGCGGTTCGGTTATTTTTCAAGGAGCTACCGGCTTGGATCAAAACAATGCCAACTTCTTTTGGGATAATGCCCGCCATCGTTTAGGCCTGGGTACTAATAGTCCAACCGAGGCTTTAACGCTTAACGGCAACTTAGATTTTTTAAATGTTGATGCAGCCGGTACCAGTGGTTTGTTAATGCTCAATAGCAAACGATTTTTAAGCAGTTTGGGCACCTCTGTTGCTTCCTTGCACGGCGATTGGGTGACTAATGAAAACACCAATACTTTTTTGGGCAGCGCTTCCGGCAAACCCCTAACCATCGCTGAACAAGATTTTACCACTGACAACACCGGCATTGGTTTTTCAGCTTTAGCTAACAGCAACTTAGGCGCTTATAACACAGCTGTCGGCTCTTATTCTCTGCAAGCCAATGTGTCGGGCAATTATAATACTGCTTTGGGCGCTGACGCTTTGTCGTCTAATAGCTCGGGCAGTTATCTGACGGCCCTTGGTTTCGGCGCTTTGGTTAATACCAGTACCGCCACTAATACTGTGGCCATTGGTGCTTGGGCCGGTAATTCTAATACTATTGGCAGTATGAATTTTTTTGGCGGCAATGAGTCAGGCTATTACAACACCAGTGGCAGTAAAAATATTAATATCGGTTATCGCGCCGGCTATAACAATATTACCGGCGCTGAAAATACTTTTGTCGGCAACGAGGCCGGTTTTAACAATAAATATAGCGGCAACGTTATGCTGGGCGCCGGCGCCGGCGCTAATAATATTAATGGTTCCGGCAATATTTTTATCGGCGCCAAGGCCGGCTTTAATGCGACCACCAGCTACAATTTATATATTGAACCTAGTTCCACTTCGTCTATTGGCGCCCTGGTTTATGGCGAATTTTATGACTCAAGCAAATCAAATACGCCAATGTTGCGTTTTAACGGTAATGTCGGTATTGCGCCGCGCGGCACAGCCAGCTTTACGCCCAATCGTTTGTTGCATATTTATCAGCCATCAGGCAATAACGCTGAAATTGATATTCAGAGCGTAGCCGGTTCCAGCAAGCACTGGGCGATTTATCAAGACCGCACCAGCGAAGGTTTGACTTTTTGGAACAATAATATTGCCGGCCCGGAAGAAAAAAATATTTTGACTTTAGCCACCATCGGCAGCAACAAAGATATTCCGGCTGTGGGCATCGGCACAGGTTTGGATGCGCCAACCGGCCATCTGGAACTGAGAAATAAAGGCGGCGCCACCGGTCATGCTCTTGTCATTTCTTCCTATACACAGACGGCGGTTGGTAATTCCACCGGCGGCAACTTAGGTTCCAATTCCATTAATTTCAAAGGCGGCCGTTATCAGGTTCAAGCCGGCGGCAATGGCACTTATGAACCATTTACTTCTTCTATAATTTATTCCGGCTTCACTTCGCTTGGTGATGGCGTGGATGCCAGCTCTTACAGCAATGCTAAGTTAGGCATCCAAACCTTGACTGATGCCGGCGCTATGTCCGATACGATTGTTGCTCAAGGCGTTAGGGTTGGTATTGCCGGCGGCATTAAGCGCGATAAAACCATGACAGTTCATGGCTCAACTTGGTCGGAAGAGTATTGGTCAAATAATGGCCGCACTCAAGGAGAGCAGGGCAAAAGCGAATATGTTTGTGTTGGTATTCCAACCGGCACCGGTTTGCTTGCTATAAATTTGAGATTTGAAGATGGTTTGTATATTTGTCAGTGCGCTTGCGGCGGGCCAACTTGTTGCGGTTGCACTTGTGATAATCCATAATTCTTATGCGCAAACAAATTATTGTCGGCTTAATTCTAATTGTCAGCGGAGCTTTGCTTGGGTTTTTTGTGGTGGTTAACTGGCAGCTGCATCAGGAAATTAAAAAAACTGCCACCGCCATTGATCAGGATAGCCAAGAGCTTACCAAGCTTGAGAAATATTTAAACGACGACTACGTTTCTCCGGCTCCGGCCAATCAAGAAAATAATAAGTAATAAAACAACCCTATGTTCAATAACGACAAAAAATTATTTGCCAGACCGGAAACCAAACAGACTTTCTTTGTTGGTTTAGTTTTGTTATTAATAGCCGCAGTTATCGCTTTATTGGTCTTATTGAATTATTATTTTACCAGCAAGCTGTCGCAAATTCAGACCTTAGCCATCCAAAACAATCAACGCATCGCGGCGATTGAGAATTTTTTAAATACCATTGAAAATCAGATTAAGGCGCAAAGCCAGCAGAAGCTGCAACAAGATCTTTCCGGAACAAAGAAATAATTTAGAGTTTAGAATTTTTAATTAAAAATTGGAGCATTGGAAATTCATTAAAAATTCAAAATTAGAAATTTAAATGACTAAGCATAAAAGAAAGCTTTTTCTATTTACCCTCGGCCTATTAGTTTTAACAATAGGCTTTTTAGTCTTTTGGCTGGTTTGGGATAATCATCAAACTAAATTTGCCTTATCCAGCACGCCTGATCCGACTTGGGCGCCCCTAAAAGGTTGGCTTTGGACTGATACTATAGGTTGGGTAAGCTTGAATTATAAAAATGATGGCGGACGCTGTATTAATTCCAGCGGTGTTGATGGCGGCAAGTGCACTAATGGCAATTGCGCCGCCGGCTATACTTGCCAGAAATATTGGGTGGCGGTTGATGAAACTTCCGGCGTGGTGGATGGTTATGGCTGGAGTGAACACGTCGGTTGGGTGGCTTTTAGAAAAACCGGATATTGCGCCGGCGACTATAAGCGGCCTTGCGAGGTAAGCAATGAATGTGGCACTGATACTTGCGATTTTTCCAACACAACACCGCCTGATGTAAGTTATACCGGCCAGTGCCAAACCGGCACTTGCTCCGGCGATTGTTTGGCCTGTTATCATAAAGCTGATAGCAAATTTTATGGCTGGGCGCGCGTTTTGTCTTTGGCCTCCAACACCAGCGGACCATATGATTCCGGCTGGGTTAAACTTGATCCGGCCGTGAGCGCCACTAATTACGGCGTTAAAGTTAGACCGGAAAGCAGCGAAACAGCCGATCGGGACAGCGATAATTCTTTATTGCCCACGGGCAAAAGCGGTTCGCCTTGGGGCGACTTGGAGGGCTGGGCTTGGAGCGGTTCTAATAACAGCAATGCTTTGGGCTGGTTTAGTTTTAATTGTTCAAATCAAAATACTTGTGCCGCTCATAAATATCAAGTAAGCGGCCGGCCGGATGACATGGGAACTATTAGTGTGGCGCGTGAACAAGGCAATGACAGCTTTGGTTTGGTGGTTGACTGGAGCAGTGGCTATCCGGTTTATGGCGCGTCTTATTATGAAGTTTGGCGCAAAAACGGTTTATGTTATTTTAATGGCTCTCAACTGGCCGACCATTGCAGCGGGGGAGACGTTCGTTATTGTCCACAGGCTTACTGCCAAAGCGGCCAATGTTATTTTAGGGGTTCTCTGGTTACCCCGGCTACCGCTTGCGCCAGCAATGCCGCTTGTCAGGCAGCTTTCCCGGCCTCTTGCCAAACCCAAGATTACCAGCGCCTATCAACCAATATTCAAAACATTAATACTTACAATGATCGCAATCTGCAACTGTTCGTCAAATACGAATACATAGCCAGAGCTTGTAATGTTTTTGCCTGCTCCCGTTCAAGTGTTGGCAGCTTGCAAACCAGTCCGATTGATTTGGTTGCCAACATCAAGGCTACGCCTATTTGTTCAACCAACAATGCAGTGCCAACTTCTTATGTTGATTTTGATTGGACTAAGCCGAATATAGTTAATTGGTCGGGCGTCAACATTACAAGTTATCAAATCCAATATCGTTTGGTTAATCCGGGCGAGGTTTTAAGTGATTGCGTGGGTGGCACCTGGACAACAGCGGCGCCAGCCTGCGACAATCCGGCCTATAATAATCAGACCAAACAAAGTTGCCGTGAAAGCTTAACGGAAGCTAACAATCGCTATCAGCATCGTAAAGAATTTCACGTTTATCGTTTAAGAGCGGTTGGCGACAGAGGTTCTTGTGTTGGCGGTTCAAATGATGGTACGGCTTGTACCAGCAATGCCCAATGTACCGGTGGCGGCACCTGTCAGATTTATGTGAGCAGCTGGGCTTGCACCAAGGCTTTCCGTGTCTGTCCGGTTGAGTCATCTTATCAAGAACAAAGACCGAATTAGATTTAAGTTTATGTCTTTTCGCCGAAGATCATTAGGTTTTACCATGTTAGAACTTTCCGTTACCATCGGTTTGGTTGTTTTGCTTTTAACTCTATCTTCAATTTCTTATCGCCGCGCCAATAAGCGGACGGAAATAATTTTAACGGCCCAAGAACTGGCCAGCACTTTGCGCTTGGCGGAAAATTATGCCGCTTCGGCCAAAACAGTTGAAAATAACCCCGATTACAATATTTGGGGTCTTTATTTTGATAAAACCGACAACAGAAAAATTACCATGTTTGTGGATAAGAATAAGAATGGTCTCTATGATGGCGAAACGGAAAAATATAAGGTAATCAATCTGCCACAGCAAATCAGAGTTGATAAGTTGCTGTATGATGCCCGCAATGACAGTACGGTCAATCAAGTGTCCATCACTTTCGTTCCGCCCGATCCCAAAGTAAGAATGTGTAGTCATAGCTCGGGTAATTGCACCAATGCTTGGATTACTGACCCTGTCGCTAATCCGAAGTTTAATAGCGAGTCATGGACTAATTTTTATTTGATTTTAGCTGATGATCTTAATAATTCATCTAAAGATGTCAATGTCAATTTTTTTGGCATGATTGACACGCGTTAATTTATGAAACAGCGAGCCGGTTTTTCCTTGGTTGAAATTATCGTTGTCGTCGGGATTGTTTCCTTGGCGTTTATTGGTATTCTGTCTTTGGTGCGGCGCGCTATTATGCTTTATTATTCCAATCAAAATTATTTGATTGCTTCCATGGTGGCTCAAGATGGTTTGGAGCTGGTTCGTTATGTGCGCGATCAAAACTGGCTGACCAACAGAGCATTTTATAACAACCTGTCCGAATATAACACAGATAATAAGAAAACAATTTTTGCCATTGACTATCAAGCAACCGCTGATGATCCGGCCACGCCGAACATAGAAGGTCGCAATGCCATTATCCAAATTTATAATGACCAGGATCATGATATTGTGGTTAAAGATAAAAACGGCAATCCGGTTAGCACTTGCGGCTCCTTTTTTGATAATACCGGCAACTTAAGCCAGTATATTAAAAGCCCTTGCGCCGCCATTTATACCGATTCGCAAAAAAACAATTTTTATACGGAGCAGATGGTTAATAATATCAGCGACAGCGACACTCGCTACAAAAAAACTTTGTTTAGCCGCTTAGTAGAAGTGACTTACTATACCAATGGCACCCCCAATCCGGAGGACGATTATATTTATGTTTCCAGCATGGTTTATTGGCGCGATCGCGGCTCTGATCGCTACATAACTTTAGGCGCTTATTTATATGATTATAGCTGGAAATTTTAGTTTGTATGTTCCGTTTTAAAAAACAACCAGCCGG
>JAKAEX010000047.1 GCA_021819805.1 bacterium
AATTTGGGACACAACGAACGCCTGGAATTTTTGGGCGATGCGGTCTTGGAAATTATTGTTACCGAATATCTATATCACACATATCCGGATAAAACCGAGGGCGAGCTAACCGATTGGCGCGCCAGCCTGGTCAATGCCACTCTCTTGGCGCAAGTCGCCTATGAACTGGGCATTGAAGACTACTTATTTTTGTCCCGCGGCGAAGCCAAAGACAAAAACACCAAGGCTCGCCAAATTATTTTGGCCAACGCCATGGAAGCGATTATCGGCGCTTTGTATTTGGATGGCAGCACGCCGGCAGCCAAACAGTTTATTGACGATAATGTTTTGAACCGCTTGGAAGAAATTTTGAGCTTGGGCCTGCACCATGATCCAAAATCAAATTTTCAAGAAAAGTCTCAAGAGCTTTTCAGTATTACTCCCCGCTACGAAGTCTTGCGCGAATACGGACCGGACCACGACAAGATGTTTGAGGTCGGTTTATATATAGATAACGATCTGATTGCCACCGGCAATGGTTCATCCAAGCATGAAGCCCAGGTTGATGCGGCCAAAAAGGGCTTAGCCAAAAAGGGCTGGTAATTTTCCCTATTTTTTGTATAATAAGACTGAATTTAACTATATGGACAGAGAAACTTTGAACAAAATCAAGGAGGAGCTGTTGAAGCGCAAAGCCAATATTGAAAAAGAATTGGAAAGTTTTGCCGCCAAAACCGATGCTGAAAAAAACGAATATGTTTCACGTTTTCCCGAGTACGGCAATGAAAGCGACGAAAACGCCCAGGAGGTCAATCAATATACCACCAACCTGGAAGCCGAACGCATTTTGGAAAATAGTTTGAAAGATATTAATGCCTCGCTCAAAAAAATTGATAAGGGCGAATATGGCATCTGCAAATATTGCGGCAAGGAAATTGAAGTCAAACGCCTCTTAATCAGGCCGGACTCCAGCGCCTGCGTTAGCTGCAAGCGAAAATTGCAAAACCAAAAATAATGTTTGAGCGCTTCAATAAAATTGAGTTTAAAAAAATGGCCGGCTGGCACGCCTTGGCCATTTTTTTTATTTTAAGCGACAGATTCTTAAAAGTTTGGGCGACCCTGCTTAAACCAAAAACCGATAGTTGGTTCGGTTTTAATTATAGCCTGAACGCCGATCTGGCTTTTTCTCTACCCTTAAAACAAATTTTAATCATCACGGTTGTTGGCTTGATTATTGTTTGGCTCGGTTTATATTACTTTAGACTGTTAGCCAATGGCGCTTGGCAAGCCGGTTTGGTCTTTGCCTTAATTCTCGCCTCCATTAGCAATTTGTTTGACCGCATCGCTTACGGCGGGGTAATTGATTATTTAAACTTTGGTTCGTTAACGATTTTTAATTTGGCGGACGCGCTGATTATGTTTAGTCTTGGCTGGTGGCTTTGGACTGAAGTTTTTCACAGTAATTGACCGGCCATTAGCCCCCTTAACCGCAAACTTCAACCAAACAGTTTGCTTGGGCAGAATATCAATAATTTTATCAGCCCACTCAATTACCACCACGCTCTTGGGATCATGAAAGTCGCTCCAGCCAATCGCCTCCAAATCCAAGCTGTTGCTTAAGCGATAAGCATCAATATGCACCAAATTTTTAATAGTTTGGTGTTTTGTTTTATACAGCTTCATAACGGTAAAGGTTGGGCTGTTAACTCGCCCTTTAACCCCCAAAGCCTTAGCCAAACCTTGGGTAAAGGTGGTCTTGCCGGCCCCCAAATCGCCAATCAGGGCCAAGATTTCTCCGCCCTTTAATTTGGCCGCAATTTTAGCCGCCAAAGCCGTGGTTTCTCCCTCATTTTTCGTTATTAATCTCATATCTTTACAAAAATAACATTTTATACTAACATAAACGGACAATGCTCTAATTTTAAAGTAAATAAAAAAATCTCACTTTATGCCTAATAAGAAATCAGCAAAAAAAGAACTGCGCAAAAGCCATAAACGGGTTAAACTGAATTTGGCTGTTAAGACTAACATTAAAAACTTGCGCAAGCAAACCGCTAAAGCCGTTTCGGCCAAAGATGCCAATTTGAAAGACTTGGCCACTCAAACCATGAAAGCTTTGGACAAAGCCGCCGGTAAAGGTATTATTAAGAAAAATACGGCCGCCAGAACCAAATCCAGATTACAAAGGAAGTTAAATGCTTTAGCCAAATAAAAGAAACTTTTACTAAACAATCTCCGTCAGGAGGTTGTTTTTTGTTCCAAGAACCCGTGAGTTATAAAGTTAAAAGTCGAAAGTTAAATAATTTTTACCGCTTGTTTTCTATTAACGGTTGTTTTGTGGGGACTTTATAACTTTATAACTTTCGACTTGCTAAATTTAAATAGTTAAACCCTGATTTTCGGTTAACTTTAAATCTTGGCCAACAATAAAGTCAGCATAAGTGGCGCCGGCAATTTACCTGACTTATAATTGTAGTCCAGTTTAACAATAGCGCTTAAAATGGTTTTCAAACCGGATAAATTAAAGTTGCGCGCCTGGCTGAGACTCTTTTGTAAAACATAGGGGTGAATTTTCATGCTTTGACCGATGGCCCGAGAATCCAAACCGCTATCCAAAGCGGCGCGCACGGCCAAAAGAATTTTTATCTGCCGCGCCAGCATAGTTAATAAATAAACTTCATTGGCGCCTTGCCTTAATTGTTCTTCCAAAAGTTTTAAAGCCAAAGCTTTATTTTTATTGCTGATAGCATCGGTTAAAGCAAAGATTTTTTCTTCGCTTTGGTTTTGCACCAGCCTTAAAACCGTTTCCACGCTGATAATTTTATTGGCCGGTTCGGCTGACGACTGATAACTGATTAATTTGTCGGCTTCATTATTTAAAGACCATAAATCATTGCCGAGCATGGATGATAAAATTTGGGTTGCCCGATAATCAGCCTCAAAACCGGCAGCCGCCAATTTGGCTTTTAACCAGAGAGCCACCTCTTGGTTGTTCAAGGCGTTAAAATACTGAGCGTAAGGCGTGGTGGTTAAAAATTTAAATAAGTTTTTCTGATCTTTATTCAGAGCCTTGGGGTTGTCGCCAACAGCCAGTTGCGGCTCATTGCTTTTATCCAAAATAATACTCGGTTCATAAAAGATTAAAATATTATCTTGGGCGCCAACCTTGTCGCTTAAGTAAGCCGCCAGCGATGATAAAAATTCTTTATCTTTATTTAACAAAATTTTTTCAATTATCAGCAGACGGCGGCGGGCAAATAAAGAATTGGCCGAAACGGTTTCGTGAAATTTTTCCATTTTTAAGTCTTCGCCGGCCAACTCAACCAAGCTGGCTCCGCTTGAGTCAACTTCCCGCAAAAACTTGCGCTTTAATTCTCTAATTTTTTCTTTGGCCCGATAATCATCGGGACCATAGAGGAAAAATATCATAATAAACTCATTAGATGCCACGGGCTTCGCCCTGGTCGTCAGTCGGCACTTGTTTGGGCAAACGATTTTTTAGATATTGCCACAAACGGTCAATTTCCGGACTCTTAAATAGCCAACAGACAAATAAATAAACCGCTAAACCGGCGCCGGCCGACAAACCTGTCTGCAAAAGAAGCCCCCAAACCCTATCCATGTCCACATGCGCCCCCAAATACTGCTTAATCGCCTGAATAACTATGCCGCCAGCCAAGGCCGCCAAAGAAAATTTTAAAACCCACAAAACGGTTCGTTTTTCATTCAAGCTGCCGATTTCCAGCTTAAGAGCAACAACCAAGGCAATAAAATTAAGGATGGAAGTTAAAGAAAAAGCCAAGGCTAAACCAACCACTCCCCACATTTTCGTCAACCATAAAGCCAGAACAATATTAAAGATATCCGATGCCATACCGATAAAAAACGGTGTCTTGGAATCGTGGCGGGCATAAAAAACTCTGGTAAACAAAGGAATTAAGGCTTGAGCAAAAAAAGAAATAGCAAAGAGCGACAGAGTGTTCATGGTTAAAACCGTGTCCTCCCAATTAAATTTGCCGGTGCCCAAAATCAAACGGACAATCTGCGCTCGCAACAAAATAAAGATTACCATGGAAGGGATAATAAAAAACAAAATCTGACGCACCGAACTGCTTAAACGGCTTACTAATTTTTCTTTATTAAAAGCATGAACTGACAAAACCGGAAAAACAGCGATAGCAAAAGAAATACCGAAAATACCAACCGGAAAAGATTGTAAATTATTAGCCAAATTAAAAACCGCCAAAGAACCGCTGGCTAAAGTTGAGGCAATAATCGTTACCACCAACAAATTAATCTGATTGCTGGCCAAAGCCAAAGTTCTGGCTGTCATCATTTTTAAAATCAAACGCACGCCCTTGTCGCGCCAATCAGCCACCGGCTGCCAGCGCCAGCCCAAATGTCGCACTGCCGGCAACTGTACCAAGGCATGCAGGGCTGAGCCCAAAACCACGCCCCAGGCCAGGCCGGTAATGCCCCAGCGCGGCGCCAGCCAATAAGCGCCGGCGATAATGCCTAAATTATAAAATAACGGCGACAGTGAATAAGCAAAAAACCGCTTCATTGATTGTAAAATACCGCCTAAAACGCTGGACAAACCCAAGAGCAAGGGCGACAAAAACATAATCCTGGTCAGAGCAACAGTTTGATCCAATTTGGCGCCGCTAAAACCGGGCGTAGCCAGCTTCATAATAAATGGCGCAAAAATAATACCAACAATCATTAAGGCAATCAGGCTTAAGGCCAAAAGGTTCAAAATATTATTGGCCAGTTTCCAGGCTTCACCCCTATCTTTATCCTCGTTTTTAACCAAATTGGTAAAAGCCGGGATAAAACCGGCTGATAACGCGCCCAAAACCAATAAATTAAAAATCAAATCAGGAATGCGAAAGGCGGCATAGTAAACATCCAGGGTGTCGCCGGCGCCGAAAGTACCGGCCAAAATTCGGTCGCGCACCACGCCGAGCAAACGGCTGGCTAAGGATGAAGCGCCAACTAAAAAAGCGGCAGCCGTCACGCTGTCTATGGAACGATAAAAAAGCTTCTTCATCATAATAAACTTTTGCCTGTCATTTTGGCCGGAACTTCCAAGCCAAAAAGTTTTAAAATGGTCGGCGCCACATCAGCCAACGTGCCGCTGGGCGTCAGGAGGCTTAAGTCGCCGACTACTGTCTCACTCATACCCAAATTATACCCCTCAAACTTGCCGCCGACAACAATAAATGGCACAGGATTAGTTGAGTGCTCTTTGGCAATCTCTTCCAACTGATAATTATACATATTTTCAGCATTGCCATGGTCGGCCGTTACCAATGCCAAGCCGCCAACTTCAATAATTTTTTTAACCAAACGCTTCAAACAATCATCAACTGTTTCCAAGGCCTGTTTGGTTGCCTCCAAATCTCCGGTATGGCCGACCAAATCGGCATTGGCAAAATTAATCAAAATAAAATCATAATCAGCCTGGCTAATTTTCTCCAAAGCCGCCTCGGTAATGGCTCCGGCCGACATGGCCGGTGTCATGCGATAATCAACCGCCTGTGGCGAGGGAATTAAAAGCCTGTCTTCCTTGCTCCAAGCTGTCTCTCGCCCGCCATTAAAAAAATAAGTGACGTGGGCATATTTTTCCGTTTCGGCCAAGCGTAATTGTTTCAAACCG
>JAKAEX010000003.1:0-9929 GCA_021819805.1 bacterium
TTTGCTTCTTCCAAACCGAAATTATCAAAACGCTTAACCACTTCATAACCTAATTTTTTGTTAGTGGAAAATTCATGCAATAAAATTTCCGCTGTTTTGCCGGAGCCGATTAAAACAATCCGCTTCAAACCCAAGCCATGGCTATATAAGCCGCGTTTGATGGCCAAAACAATAATTCTGGCCAAACTCATATAAATCATGGCCAAAATATAAGCGGCCAAAACAATAAAACGGGAAGAAAATAATTCACGGAAGAAAAAAATGTAAATCACGACCGCCACCAAGCCCAAGGAACAGGCCATGATGACTTTTTTGATTTCATTGCGCAGTTTTCTTTCTTGATTTAAATTATACAAACCGGAAAAAACAAACAGCACCAGCCAAACACCGCTGATTACCAAAAGAATTCTAAAATAAGCCAGGAAGGGTAAGCGAAAAATTACCGGCGCCAATGAGGTAAAAATATCGGTAAAACGTAAATAATAAGCGCTGATGCCGGCCACGAGCAAAGCGGCTAAATCAAGCGGCAATAAGATGGCTGACAATAATAGTTCTGAACGTTTCATATTCTTTGTCCTCCTCCCCCTTAATAAGGGGGAGGTCGGGAGGGGGTCTAACCCTTCTCTTAAAGTTTAGTAAATTTGAGGCAAGCGATAAGCCGGATTCTGTTCTGCCTAAGGCAGAGACGGCCATCTATCTAGCCCCGGCATTGCTGGCGGGGTCAAGCGAGCTACTTTTCATTCATCCGACTTTTTTGGCCGAATGAGTTTGCTCTTGCTTCAGGCAGGGTTTACCGCGTTACCTCGTCGCCGAGGAACGAAAGCCGTGGTCGGCTAACTTTTCACCTTTCACCTCACAGTTGTTCCAACCGAAGGTTAGTATTGTCTCTGTGGCACTTTCCCTAAGATTTCTCTCGGTGGGGATTACCCACTGCCCAATTATGAAGTCCGGACTTTCCTCGTTCAGGCGGTAATAGCTTGTTTTCCAAGGCTATTACTGCCTAACGCGGCCGTCTGCTTACCTCAATTTTACTAAAATCTAGTTTCGTTAAAATATCATAAAAAGCCAAAAAAGTCAAGAAAAGAACTAATTTTAACTAAAAAACCGCCTTGAGGCGATTTTCTATGGTTAAAATACACAAAAACTCTTTTTACTTAACACCGGACATCAGTTTAATTACCATGTCTAAATCGTCATTTTGGCTTAATTTATTGCGTTTTTCATAGCCACACTCCAGACAGCGGTGAATTACATAGTATTCTCCGCCCACCACATCAAAGGCAACCGGCTGCATCAGACCGCCGCACTCAGCCGCCCTGTCTCCCGGGTTAATATCAACGTGTTTGCTCCATAAACAATCAGGGCAGTGGTTGGTATAGCCATTGCCTTTGATCTGGGCGCCGCAATGTCCACAGACAAAGTCTTCAATTTTACGGGTAAACTTAGGGGTGCTCATATGTAAAAAGTCTATAAAATATCTAATTTTTAGTCAAATTAATATAATTTTTTAGGCTAATATTAAAGTAAATAAATAAACTAACTTAAATATCTCTTGACAAAATATAATAACTATGCTATAATATAAACATAATTTAATACCTTTTATCTTCAATAATTCGGAAAGGAGGGCTAAGGGTTGGCAAAATAGTCTATCACTGGCTACGGCTCGTTATAAACTATGGCCAATTCTGACAGGCGCCTCCACTCCATAGGATTGCGCCACAAATCTTTTCCGGGTTAATGAAGATAAACAAAAACAACTTTCACTTGAAAGTTGTTTTTTTGTGTGGACAATAGAGGACTCGAACCTCTGACCTCGCCGATGTGAACGGCGCGCTCTAACCAGCTGAGCTAATTGTCCTTAATTTCCTCGATCCATCGCCTCGTTCGCCAAAGCATCGGCTTCCTTATTAAATTCACGGCGAACATGATGAAACTTAACTTTTTTAAAACCCAAACTCTGATTATAGATTTCCACAAACAGGGGTTGTAAATCTTTGTTTCTAACTTTGTATTCTCTGTTCAATTGTTTAACTGCCAATTCGCTGTCTAAATAAAAATCAACTTCCTCGGCGCCTAAATCTTTGGCCTTGTGAATGCCAGCTACAATCGCTCGATACTCGGCTTGATTATTGGTCATCTTGCCCAAATATCTGGCAATGGTGGCAATAACTTCGCCGTCTTCGTTTTTAATTACCACCCCAAGGCCGGCCGGCCCTGGATTGCCTCGGGCGCCGCCATCGGTATTAATAATTAATTTATGATATTTAGGCATAAAAATAATTTAAGCCAAACTGCGCTTCATGTCAACTAAACGCATTTGAATATTGCGGAAACCATTATAATCATTAAACTCCAAAGTGTAAACGGCGTCCACCTTATCGCCCACCGCCAAGTCTTGCCATTTGGCCGCTTCGCCGAAAGCCAAAGCCCAAAAATTATTAAACTTGAATTTAACATGCTGGCCATCAAAACCCATGGTCATTTTGTCGCGCACCGCCAAACCAAAAGAAACAAAAAGCGGTTCTTTGTTGCCTTGGCCAAACGGCGCCAAGCGCTCCAAAGCTTCAACTAATTTTTCATTAACTTGAGTTAAATCGAGTTCCGCATCAATTTTCAGGCTGGGCACAAGCGCCTCATCTTTTAATTCCTGTTTGACTAAAGCTCTAGCCGCGGTCATAAAGCCACTCAGATTAGCTTCGTCTTTAACCGTAAAACCGCAAGCCGCTTTGTGGCCGCCGAAACGTTCTAAAAATTGTTTATTTCTTTCCAGCACCGACAAAATATTATAAGCTTCAATGCTCCGGCCGGAACCTTTTAATTTGCCATCGCTTAAAGTGATAACCAAAGTTGGTTTGCTGTAGCGCTCGCATAAACGGCCGGCCACCAAGCCGATGACGCCTTCATGCCAGGCTTCGGCTGTCTGATCGCTGATGTTGGGCGAGGTAAGGATTAATAATTTATCATCAGCCAAATTAGCCTCTACATATTTTTGACAATAATCAACTAAGCGCTGAGTTTCTTCTTGCCGTTTGACGTTTTGATCATTTAACCTGGCGGCCAAGGTGGCCGCTTCATTGGCGTCAGTAGTAACTAAAATTTCATAAGCAGTATTGGCGTGATCCAAACGGCCGGCAACATTCAAGCGCGGCGCCAATTGCCAGCCGATATTCCAAGCGTTGATGTCGCCGGATAATTGAGAGGTCTTAATTAGCTGGTCTAAGCCAACTCGGCCGCGGCGATTAATTTCATTTAAGCCCTGACGCACCAAAAATCTATTTTCTCCAAGTAAGTTAACACAATCAGCCACTGTGCCAATGGCCACCAAATCTAAAACTCGATTAGCCAAACGTTCTTTAATGGCTGGCGATAAGTTGGAAATTTCAATCAAGGCGCTAGCCAGCTTAAAGGCAACACCCACGCCGGCCAAAAATTTAAAAGGGTAAGTTTCGTCCGGCATCATCGGATTGATAATCAAACAATCGGGCCATTCAGCCTGATCGTCCGGCGCCGCATGATGATCGGTCACAATTACCTCTAAGCCAAGTTTTTTAGCTGACTCAATTTCCGCTCGACTGCGAATGCCATTATCAACAGTAATAACCAAAGCGCAACCGGCGGCTTTAATTTCTTTCAAGACGCGGCTGTTCAGGCCATAACCCTCGGTTAAGCGATTTGGAATCCAGACTTCAACTTGAGCCTTCAGAGTATTTAAGGTTTCAGCCAAGACCGCTGAGGCGGTTACCCCATCAGCGTCATAGTCGCCGCAAATAGCAATTTTAGCGCCGGTCTTAATTTTAGCCACGATTAAATCAACCGCCGCATGCATGTTTTTAAAAGCAAAGGGCGAATGCCATTGAGACTCGTTATCAGCCGAAAAAAAATTATTAATCTGGTCCGGACCTAAACCGCGATTAAATAATAACTGGGCGATAACTGGGTGAAGCTGGGCATAGCCGGCTGCCAGCTCCCCCTTAATTGGTTGGGCGATAACCCATTTCTTATCCATACTTAGAGGAAGGCCAAACTAAAGCTCCAGCCAATCATGCCGATAATGACAATCAAAGCTAAAATCGCCCATAGTAATTTAACGATTTTTTTTCGTTTAAACTTAAATTTCATATTTATTATCTTTTTAACAGCTTAATGAAGGTGTCGCTCGGAATATCAACACTGCCCTTGCCCTGAGCCATCATTTTCTTTTTGCCCTTTTTCTGTTTTTCCAAAAGTTTCATTTTACGGCTGACATCGCCGCCATAAAGTTTGGCCGTCACATCCTTGCGCATAGCGGAAATTCTTTCAGCGGCGACGATTTTGCCGCCAAGAGCCGCCTGCAGTTTAATAACAAACATCTGTTTAGGCAAACTGTCTTTTAATTTAGCCACGACTTCTTTGCCACGAGTAAAAGCTTCATCGCGATAGACAATCATGGCCAGAGATTCCACCGGTTCTTCGGCTACCAAAATATCCATCTTAACTACATCAGCTTCGCGATAGCCGATAAATTCGTAGTTGATAGAGGCATAGCCGGAAGTCAAACTTTTAATCTTGTCATAAAAATCGGTTAAGACTGAGGCCATTGGCAGATCATAATGCAAAATCGCCCGGTCGGCATCCATATATTCGGTATTTTTATAAAGACCGCGTTTCTCTTGAACCAAGCCCATAACCGAGCCAATATAATCCTTGGGCGTAATGATGTCTAAGCTCACCCAAGGCTCTTCAATTTTAGCAATTTCCGACGGGTCTGGCCATTTTTGCGGACTGCGCACGGTAATGGCTTCGGCGTCTTGGCTTTTTTTATAAATTTGATAAGCCACGCTGGGAATAGTAACGATTAAATCCAGATTATATTCCCGCTTCAAGCGTTCTTGAAAAATTTCCAAGTGTAATAAACCCAAAAAGCCACAGCGAAAGCCATAGCCTAAGGCCTGCGATAATTCCGGTTCATACACAAGGGCGGCATCGTTTAGTTTTAATTTGGAGATCGCTTCGCGCAAGTCTTCAAACTCGTTGCCCTCGCGCGGAAAGACGCCGGCAAAAACCATCGGCTTAACTTCATTATAGCCTTTGAGCGGTTCCAATTTGTCAGTTTCATTTTTTAAAACCGCCAAGGTATCACCGACGCGGCACTCGCTTACATCTTTAAAGCCGGTAACCACATAGCCGATTTGACCGGTACTTAAATGGCTGGTGCTTGAATAATCAGGTTTCAGCACGCCGACATCCAGCGCTTCGCTTCGACCCTTGGTAATCAACATTTTTATTTTGTCATTTTTATCAATCTGGCCATCCATTACTCGGACATAAGCTACTACGCCTTTATATTCATCGTAATTTGAATCAAAAATCAAAGCTCTGGTTGGCGCATTACTTTGGCCTTTGGGCGCCGGCACACGATCAATTACCGTCTGCAAAATAGCCGGTACGCCCTCGCCGGTTTTGCCGGAAGCCAAGATAATTTCATCTTCGGCGCAGCCCAATAATTTAATAATTTCACCCTTGGTTTTAGCCACATCAGCCGCCGGCAAATCAATTTTATTAACCACCGGGATAATCATCAAATCTTGATCCAAGGCCAAATACAAATTAGCCAGGGTTTGCGCCTGGATGCCTTGAGTGGCGTCAACCAATAAGACCGCGCCTTCCACGGCCGCCAAAGACCGCGACACTTCATAAGAAAAATCAACATGGCCCGGCGTATCAATCAAGTTAAGCTGATAACCGCGATAATCCATGGCCACCGGCGTCAATTTAATGGTAATGCCTCGTTCGCGTTCTAAGTCCATGCGATCCAGCATTTGATTTTTCATTTTGCGCGCCTCAACCGTGCCGGTAATTTCCAGCATGCGATCGGCCAGGGTTGATTTACCATGGTCAATATGAGCGATGATACAAAAATTTCTAATTTGTTCCATAAATAGCCCTATTATTCAAAGAAAACGAGATGCTATATCTCGTTTTCCCTATCCTTAAAAAGCGCTTATATTGTATTGGTTTTTCCTCTCGCCGTCAACCTATTGGCCAGGACCCTGAGGATTGATTTCAACTTTCGGTTCGCTGACAAAATTGGCACCCAAAGCCTTGACTGTGAAGTTAACAATCAAGAAGCTGAAGAAAACAATCAAACCGCCGACTACGGCGCTGCTGATAATTTTTTTACCCAAGCCGACGCGCGCATCATTGCCGGCGGAAATCATAATCATAACCGATCCGGCAATAATCATAGCTAAAATCAAAGCGCCGACAATACATAAAATACATTCATAAATATTAATGGCGGTTTGGACAACATGGTTTAAGGTGTAATTTTCATTTGCCAAATCAATTTTTGGCACAATATTACGGCAACAATCAGTTATGGTAATAGCCGCCGCTACCGGCGCTTTTTTCGGGGTGGAGGTGGTTTTTTGCAAGGTTACTTCTTCTTGCGGCGGTTCTTCAACCGGTGGCACCTCTACCGGCACCCAGCACGTCGTCGCGTTAAAAGCCGGGCAGCGGAAACGCACCACTCGCCATTTGCTGTTTTTATAAGTCTTGCCTTTGTATTTAAAAGTATAGGTATTTTTAGTAATACCGGAAGCGCAATCAATATCATCTTGCTCGGGCGCCCCGCTAGTGCCATCTTTAATACAAACTCCGCCACCGGCAGTTTCACAATCGGCTCGCCTAACACAACGCGCGCCGTTAATACAGCTGTTCTCGCAATCACTGGCTCCTTCGCAGCCTAAAGGCGATTCGTCAGCGCTGCCGCCGCACTGTAAAACGCGGGTGTAGTAAGTGGTTGAATAATCCGAATCTGATTCACAGCTAAAAGCCGGGGTCAGATGACCCCATTCTTTGATAAAATTATGAAAATTACCAGTCCATTGCGTTTGCGTATTTGGCCAATCATTATAATCTTTATTCCATTTGGCCTCCGGATCGCTGCAAGCGTATTGAGCGGCCTGAGCGGTTTTGCCGCTAAACAAAAACAAGCCGGCCGTAATAATAACCAGCAGGCTTAAAAAAATGGTCAGTGATTTATAACGCATATCTTTCCTCCATTTTATCATATTAACCAAGCCGGAACAACTGCTTGGCGTTGGCGGTAGTAATGGCGGCAATCCGTTCCGGCGAGACACCTCTAATCTCGGCGATTCGCTTGGCCACATAACTGACCAAGAGCGGCTCATTTCTCTTGCCGCGGTATGGCTCCGGCGTCATAAAAGGCGCATCAGTTTCCACCAGCAGACGATCATCCGGCATTTTGCGAATTAAGCTATCCCAATTTTTGCTGAAAGTAACCAAGCCGGTAAAAGAAATTGACAAACCTAAATTAAAATAATGCCAAGCCAGATTTTCATCGCCGGAAAAACAATGCAAGACGCCCCAGGGCCGTTCGGTCGGCAAAAGTTGCCGATATTTATTTTTAAAATTAGTCAGCAGAGTCAACATATCATCGTGAGCCTGGCGGCAATGAATAATAGCCGGCAAGCCAAGCTGCAAGGCAAACTCTAACTGCTGTAAAAAAACTCGACGCTGTTTTTTTTTGGCTTCTTCCCAAGTATCGGAGGCGGCATCGGGCCGAAAATAGTCTAAGCCGATTTCGCCAACCGCCACTACGCGCGGAAATTTGGCCAGTTGCTGATAAATATCAGCGTTGAATTCCTCGGCCTTAAAATAAGCTTTGGAGCCATTTTCATGCTCCAACCTATCCTCCAAAGATTCCGGATGCAAACCGACCGCCACATAAACTCCATTTTGATAACGGTTAGCAATCTCCAATGCCTTCTTGGAAGTTTTATAATCAACGCCGACTATGACCATCTCAATACCGGCATTAAGCGCCCGATGAATGGTTTCATCAATATCATCCTTAAAATAAGGCATATTAAGATGGCAATGAGTATCAATGAGTTTCATAATAAAGCTAAAAACTATCGGCTATATGACTGATTTTAATTGCTTCAAGAGCTCAGGCAAGAGCGGTTTTAAAACGGCGGTAAACTGCAAAAGAAAGGGGGTTAATTGTGATTTGCCAAGATAAGCCCCCAGCCAACCCTCTACCAACGGATAACGGCCGATGACATAAAGCATCAAGCCCAGGACCAGGCCGCCCTCAAGAAAACCCAAGAGCGCGCCGCCCAAACGATTAATGGTTTTTAAAAATGGGATAATGGAAATCAGATGAAAAGTTCTATCCAACAAAGCAAAAATCAAACAAACCAAACGATTAATAATAATAAAACAAACAATAAAGCTTATAACCTTGCCCCAATCATCATGGCCAAAAGCCAGGCTTTTACCAAAAGCGAAGACTGGCAGATAAATACGGCTGGCCACCCATGAACCAACCACTACGCCGGCTAAAGAGCCAACAGTTTTAATCAAGCCGAAAAACAAACCGTAAAAAACAAAACCAGCCATAAATAAAAGCAAAACGACATCCAGCCAATTAGTTGTTAGCCAATTCATAATTTTATTTTGCCTTGGCTGGTTTCCTCCAGCCAACGGCTAATCAAGTTTAAATAATCACCATAGCTTGGCGCCTGGCAGCTGATTTTTTTCTCGCAATCAGAGCTTATACATTTAACCGGCTTGGCCAAACACCAGCCCGGACAAGCCTCGCCACGCGCGCTCATACAGCGAAGCATGTTGCCCAAAATTAATAAGCCGCCAATTATAAAAATCAACAACAGCAAGGTAAAAAAAATTTTCATAAGTTTTAATTAAGCTAAGCGCGGGAAAAGCGGGTCGCCTTTCTTAATTTTGGTTTGGTTAAACTGAGCCGACAGTTTAGCGGCTGTCGCCGGCATAATCGGCTCCAATAAAACGCTTACTTGCCTGATTAAAACCACCATCGGTTCCAAACATTTTTTAATAGCTTCGCGGTCAGTCATTTTCCAGGGCTGTTCTCGACTCAAGTCAGCATCAGCTTGGCGAAGTTCATGCCAAATAACATCTAAAGCCTCGTTAAATAAAAATTTATCCAATTTGTCTTTAAAGCGCTGCTCCATTTGGGCTTTACCTGGCACCTCCAAATCTATTTCCAAATCATTTTTTTCCACCAGGTTGGCAATGCGTGAAGACAGATTACCCAGACCATTGGCCAAATCAGCCAAATAACGGGCGGCTAATTTGTCTTGGCTAAAATCACTGTCTTCAAACGGATTCATTTCCGCTAATAAATAATAACGAACCGCATCGGTGCCATATTGTTCAACTAAAGCTAAAGGATTAACCACGTTGCCAAGGCTTTTGGACATCTTTTGGCCGTCAACCGTAATAAAGCCGTTAACCAAAACTTGCGTAGAGTTGGGCAGGCCGGCTGACATCAGCATGGCTTGCCACATGGCTGATTGCTGGCGCAAATTATCTTTGCCGCAAATTTGCATGCCCGGCCAGTATTTTTTAAAATCATCACCGCCTGGCCAACTAAGGCACGAAATATAATTGATCAAGGCATCAAACCAAACATACATCACTTGGCTGTCGTCGCCCGGCACATTAACGCCCCAAGGCATCTTCGTTTTTAAGCGCGAGATAGAAAAATCCTCCAAGCCGCGCTCCACAAATTTTTTAATCTCATTCAGTCTGGTAGCCGGTAAAACAAATTCAAGCTGTTTATTGTAAAAATCTAAAAGCGGTTGTTGATAATTGGAGAACTTAAAAAAATAATTTTCTTCATTAATCAACTCCAGGGGCTGATCCGGGTGCAGGGGGCAACAGCCATTAACCAACTCAGAATCGGTTTTTTCCAACTCGCAACCAACGCAATATTTTATCTGATAATTCTTTTTATAAATATCACCCTTGGCCTGGCAAATTTGCCAAAAAGCTTGCGCCGCTTGCAAATGTTCGGCATCAGTCGTCCGCCGGAAGCTGTTGTAGCTTAAATTAAGCGCTGCTTTTAAGTCGGCGAATTTAGCCGCCATTTGGTCGCAATA
>JAKAEX010000003.1:9939-26234 GCA_021819805.1 bacterium
ATAAGCTTGCGGCTCCAAACCAAGTTCCTGGGCTTTGCGATAGATTTTTAAGCCATGTTCATCAACGCCGGTATTAAAAAACACCTCCTCGTCCTTGAGTCGATGCCAGCGAGCAATCACATCAGCCTTAACGATTTCCAGGGCGAAACCGATGTGTGGCTCGGCGTTAACATAAGGCAGGGTGGTGGTTATGTAAAAAGATTTCTTATTAGGCACGGGATTGATTTTAATTAATTCTCTCTCTTCTTTCTCGAATATATTTTGTCCACTCTTCAGCCACGGTCACAAAGACCTTAAACGGCGCTTCGATGATAAAATCAAGAATAAAGACAAAGATATTAATACTGCGGAATTTGCCCGACAGCCACTTGCCGGCGGAAATTACCGGAATATAGAAAAAGCTCCAAAGGAAAGTAAGAATATTTTCTTTGGGTTCCACGACGACGAGCGACTTAACACCGCGTTTGATGCGAATGGCGAAGAAACCGGCGAAAGCCAAAAAGAATAAGAATATAATAATGCTTACCCAGCTAAAATGAATCTTATCCAAGAACCAAATTACCAAACCGAACGACAAGAAGAAGGTGGCCATATAAATAATGGTAAAAACCACATTAATAATCGCTCCTCGCCTGGTTGGCTGCCTTAAAATAATCGGCTGTTTGCGCGCCTTTTCTTCAAACATTATTTCTTCAATGCCTTTGACGATTTTGTCGGTGTTAGCTTCGGCCGGCAACTTGGTTAGAGCAACGGCA
Source organism: bacterium (assembly GCA_021819805.1). Taxonomy (GTDB): domain Bacteria; phylum Patescibacteriota; class Patescibacteriia; order Patescibacteriales; family Patescibacteriaceae; genus JAKAEX01. The sequence goes on from JAKAEX010000003.1 coordinate 10,695, forward strand.
AAAAATAACAAAATGGCCGGGAAGCTAATATTCAATCCCAAAGAAAAATAGTTAACTTGCTCGCCGAAAAATTTAATGGCCGGCACTTCTAATAAAATAACAAAAACCGATTTGGTTAAAAAGATATAAATAATACTTCTGATGGCGCTATGCCACAACTTGGCTTTGGCTTGGGTATAATGTTTGTCGCAAGCCGCCTTGATTTTACGGGAAAAAGATTTGGGATCCTCAACAATATCATTATAAACAGCTTCCGGCCCCTCCTCTAGAACATCTTTTAAAATTAAAAAATAAACATTGTATTGGAAAGCAACGGCTGATAATTGTGGTTGCAATGGGTGGCTGATTTGCGCGTCGGTGGCCAAGCGCAAATCGCTTAAATGATCGGCAATCCGATTAATCAAAGCTTCGTCAGCTTCTGACCACTCCGGATAATAATATCTAAACAAAATATAGGCCAAAACATCAGGGTCATCAAGCTTTAAAAAATTGCGGTAAATGCTCAAATAAATTTGAATCGGCAAATCTTCCTCATAAGGCAAATCAGCCGGCAAGCTGATGGTTCGTCTTAAGGCGTTAAACATTTCCGTGACAAAGGCTTCAGTCGTTTGACTAAAACTTAGGTTCTCTTCAATTTCGCTGGCCGCCATGCCAATCAGCCAGTTGGTAATCAATGATCTGGCTTGAGTTTCGTCATTCAAGCGCCTGATGTTTTTATTTAAAAACTCGCCGGAGTTAACCACTTTATTGATAGCCCGTTTTTTTAAAAACAAATATCGGTTAAGAATATTGGCCAGCTCGTTAATTTTGGTTTCCGGCAATTGGCCATTAGATAAATAACCGGCCCTGATTAATTCAATCAACAAATTTTCAGCCAACTTATAAGGATCTTCTTCTTTTTGTCCGGTAATTGAACCCTCAATTACCAATTGGCGCTTTAAAATTCTTAAAATCGCTCCCTTGCGCAACAAATATTCCTCGCGATAATCAACCGAGTTGCGAATTTTTTCATAATAAAAAGCCATCTTGGAAATCAATTCCGAGACTTGAATTCTGGGTGTGTCCTCGCTTTCGCTGGGATTTTTCGCCTGATGCAAAGTTCTCAACAAGCGTTTAGCGCCAAGCGTTAAAGTAAGTTGTTTGCTTGATTCGCTCTGTAGTTTATTAAAAACCGGACTGGGCATAGGGATACTATTTTACGGGTATTAGCTTATATTTACTTATAGTTTAGCACTTATTTTAAGCTGTAGTCAATCAAATTTTTAATTTTGGTATCCGCCTCTGGCGGATTATTTTATTCAATTACCCAGCCCTTGGCGGCTGGTTTAAGCCGGCCGGGAAAAGAAAAACCGGCTGCTTTAACGTGGCCGCCGCCGCCTAAATAATTAGATAACTTAGCAACATCAATGCCGTCCTGACAAGCGCGCCAACTGCCTTTAATCATGCCATAGGCGGTCTCTTTTAAAACCAAAATCGCTTTAACATCATTAAGGCGAGACAAAAAGCCCGGCAGACCTTCGGTGGCCTCATCATTAAGCCCTAAAGCTTTTAAGTCATCGGCAGTAATAACCGTGAAGGCCACCTGATAATGCTGATTAACTTTTAAGCGTGATAAAGCTATGCCCCAAAGCTTGGCCGTGGCCAAGTCAGCTGAAGTTTTGGCAGTTTTAACAATTTTCGGCCAATTAGCCCCAAGGCTAATCATCTCCGCAGCAATCACCAAAGCCTTGTTAGAGGTGGCTGAATATAAAAAATTGCCGGTATCAGTCACCAAGCCGACCAAAATTGCTTCAGCTAAGCGCGCATCAATCGGCAAGCGATTAATTTTTAACCAATCATAAATAACCTCGGTGGTTGAGGCGGCTTCGGGCAAGCGCAATTCCAAATCAGCCACCTTTTCCAATGGTTCATGATGGTCAATTTCAATTAACTGCTGATAGGCTTGCCTGGTTTTTATTTTTTCGGCCAAGCGAGTGCGCGACAATGTGCCGCAGTCCAAAGTTATAATCAAATCAAACTCAGCAAACTTAAGCTCGGTTTCTCGGCTAAGCGCTCCGGCCAAACCGGGCAGCCAGCTTAATTTATTTTCAAACTTATCGGCGCAATAAGCCGTGTAGTCTTTCTTGAGCTGAGTCAGAATCTGCGTCATGGCGCTTAAAGAAGCGGCCGCATCGCCATCCGGACTATAGTGCGTGATAAGCAAAACTTTTTTCGCCTCCAGCAAGCTGTTATAAATTTTTTTAGCAATAAGATCTTTAATCATGTAATCAAGTTTTAAAAACCCCGGTCAAAAAACCGAGGCTTGCTTAAAAACTATAAATCTATTTCTTTAAACACTTCTTCCAATTCGGCAGCATTTTTTTCTCGGTTATCAATTTCCCATCTCAAGTGCGGCACAATCCGCCATTTTAGTTGTTTGGCCAAACGGCTGCGAATCTGCCCGCTCACTCGGCGCAATTTTTCCAGCGCTGTGCCGTAAAATTTATCCGGCAAAACCGAGACGCCAACATTAGCTTGTTTTAAATCAGGACTCAAATCGACAAAACCGACCGTCAACAAAACTCCTTCCAGCTGAACTTCTTGATTAATGATTTCAGCCAACTTATGATGCAGCAATTCTTGAGCTTGTTCTAATTTGGGCATAACTAACTGATTTTTTTATAGATTTTTTCTTCCTTATACAATTGCAGAGTATCATCAACCTTAACCACCGGTCGGCCTAAAAATTTCAAACCGCATTCATTGCCGGCTTCAGCCATATCAACTTCTTCTTTGCCGATTTTTAAGCTGGTAATTTTGCCCATTTCCAATAAATCGCCGCCGCGCCAAACTTCAGCCAAAAGATTAGGCTCAACTATGCCGCTTAAAACTCGACAACCAATAATCTGCTCATTTTTATCAGTGCGGAAAATCGCTAAAACTTTCATTTTAGCCATATCAACCCGTTTAATTTCCGGCTTAACTAATTCTTGAATTTTAGCTTTAATATCGGCAATTAATTCGTAAATAATTTTATAATTTTTAATTTCAACGTTTTTAACTCGCGCCAACTCTTCGGCCGCCGGTGAGGCTTTAACATTAAAACCAAGCAGTTCGGCGTGGCTGGCTTCAGCCCGCTCCACATCGCCTTCGGTAATATTGCCCAAACCCTTGGCAATAATCTTAATTTTAACGCCTTGGGTATCAATCTTTGACAGCGAGCCCTCAATCGCTTCAATGCTACCCAACATGTCTCCCTTAATAACTAAAGTAATCTGCTCGCCAGCTTCAGCCTGCTCCTCATTTTGAGCGGCTGTTGAGTTTTCCGTATTCATCGGTCGAACGTTCTTCATTTTTACTCTTAAGCCGGAACCAACAGCAATAATATCGCCAACAGCCGGCGCATTTTTAAAACCAATGACTCTGGCTGGCGTTGATGGCGGCGCGCTTTCAATGTCCTTGCCTAAATAATTTTTTAAAGCCCTTACCTTGCCATAAGTAATGCCATTACAAGTAAGTTCATCACCAACTCGCAAGGTGCCATTTTGCACTAAAATTGTGGCAACAATGCCTTCGCCTTTATCAACCCTTGATTCAACTACTGTACCCAAAGCATTGGCGCATGGGTTAGCTTTCAAATTAGCCTCTTCCATGTCAGCCACCAGCAATAAGGTATCCAAAATTTCTATAATGCCTGTGCCTTCTTTAGCCGACACCGGCACGCAGACGACTTTACCACCCCAATCTTCCGGCACTAAATTAAGCTGACCAGCCAACTCTTGTTTAGTTTTATCAATATTAGCATCCGACTTATCAATTTTATTAATCGCCACAATAAAAGGAATCTTGGCCGCCTCAATAATGCGATAAGCTTCCACGGTTTGCGGTTTGACGCCGTCATCGGCCGCCACCACTAAAATAGCAATGTCCGCCACCTTGGCGCCGCGATTGCGCATGGCGGTAAAAGCCTCATGGCCTGGAGTATCAATAAAACTGATTAAACGACCCTGGCGTTCAACTTGATAAGCGCCGATGTGTTGGGTAATGCCACCGGCTTCAGTCGCCACGATATTAGTGGTACGGATAGCATCCAATAATTTAGTCTTGCCATGATCAACATGGCCCATGACCACAATCACTGGCGGTCGAGTCTCCAAATTACAGCCTTCTTCTTTGGAAATTGCTTCTTTAATTTTGGCTGACTGGTCTTCGGTCTGTTCAGTTTGCTCCTCACTCAAAATAACTTCCACGCCCAGATCAGAGCCGATAATATTAGCTGTATCAAAATCAATTTTTTCGTTTAAAGAGGTAAAAATGCCGTTTCTCATTAATTCAGCCAAAAGCTTGTTAACGGGAATACCGGCCACGGCTGAAAAATCTCTGACGGTAATCAGCTTAGGAATTTTAACTTGGCGTTTAACTTGTTCTACGCCGCTGGCGGCAATCTCTTCTCGCTTTTTTTGCTCGGCCTCACGCTCCAAACGGCGCATAAAAAGAGGCCACTCGCGCATAATGCGCTTAGCGGTTTGATTATCGATTTTAATAGCCTTAAAACCGATATCGTAACCCATTTCCGGCAACTTTTGTCGCAAAAAATTAGGGTCAACCTTTAAAATTCTGGCTAATTCCGTAACATTCATTTTTTATAGGCATTAAGTTTTAGGTATTAGATTTTAGTGAAAATAAAAAAATTACCTAAAAGCTTTAATAATTTCCTTTATATTAAAACAAAAATACTAAGAAGTCAACTACCTTTAATTTCCCTCCCCTTACTAAGGGGAGGGTTAGGGAGGGGTTAATCCGAGCTGTTTTCTAACTTTATAAGTATCTCCATGACCAAGTAGTCCGCGATAGGAATTGACGGTTTCCGGTCTCGGCCAGAGTGCCATTTGCCTAAAAATCCGGCGTTTGGTGGTCGTTCTGATTTGCCGATGATATGGAAAATGAACCCAACCTAAAAAATCAACACCCGAGGCGTAAGTTTTGATAAATAATTTTTGCGGGTGGAGCTCCAATTTTAAATTAAAATTTAAAAAATCTTTAATTAAGGGGGTAATAGCTTCTAATTCATTTTTACTGTCGGCTAATATCACAAAATCGTCGGCATAACGGATATAGTATTTTATCCGCAATTCTTGTTTAACATATCTATCCAATTCATTAAGATAAATATTAGAAAACAACTGGGAGGTTAAATTGCCCAGAGGCAAGCCCACGCCGAGCTGACCGGCATTAAAACTTGCCAACACTCTCTCTATCAACCATAATATCTCTGTATCGGTGATTTGTCTTTTTAAAATATTTAACAATACTGACTGGTCAATGCTGGCAAAAAATTTCTTGATGTCGCCTTTCAAAACATAACAAGTTTTGGTGTGATTTTGGGAAACTTTACCAGCAAAATATTTAAAACGATTCAGGGCTTTATGCGCGCCCTTGTTTTTCCGGCAAGAATAACTGTCAAAAATAAACCTTTGGTCAAAATGGTCGTATAGCACTTTATATAGTAAATGATGAACCACTCGGTCGCGGACAGCGGCCTTGTGAATCCTTCTTGGCTTGGGGTCGGAAATGTTAAAAGCTTCATAGCCACTATGTTGATATTTGTGGCTTAGCAAATCATGATGAAGCGAAAAAATATTATCTATTAAACTGGTGGCAAAAATTTGGACATCGTAGCGTTGCCGTTTACCTGATAAAAACTCCTGCCAAGCTGTTAATAAATTATCTAAACTAATTATTTCTTCAAATCTATGATCGAATCTGACTTTCATTCCTCTAATTCTACCCCCCCCGACGAATTTACAACTAATACCCTTGCTTCAAAAAACTAAAGATCTCTATCTTTTGTGGTATAGATGCTATAAATCTTTACCCAAAGAACATCGCTATACCTTGGGCGGAAAAATAGACATTTTGCTATCAGAAATAATTGAGGCTATCGCCAGCGCTTCTTTTTTGGCGCGCCAAGAAAAACAACCTTACATCAGGCTGGCCATCAGAAAAACCGATACCGTAAAAATATTTCTTATGTTGTTATGGGAAACAAAATCTTTGGATAATAAAAAATATCTGCTAATAGCCGAAAGGCTTAACGAAGTCGGTCGCATGCTGGGTGGCTGGAACGGCCAGCTCGCAAAACAAAACTCCCCTACCATAAAGTAGAGGAGAAATGAAGAAAGTTGCGAGATGGCGAAAGCGAAACCATTATCACGATTCCACCTGTTATCGGGCTTGTCATAGTAGGCGTTCAAATAGCTACCGTCGTTGCGATTAGCGTTGAACAAGTTAGGATTGCCATCAGAATTGTGCGAAACATCACCTGTGCCACCGCCCCTTGACTGCTCTGGGAGCTGTATTTTATCCGGCATTACAATGCCTTAATACTTCGCACCAAGTATCTCTATTTTTTAAAACATTTTTGCCTCACTCTATTTTAAGCCGTAACTAAAAATATTCTCAAAGCAAAAATATTAACCATGGCCGTAACTAGCCGTAACCGGTTACAAATTTGCCTTGGCTGATTTTAGCTTAACATAAATTTTTGTCAAAAAAAATAGACCTTGAAATGTTTAAAACATCTCAAGGTCTAAGGATAAAATACAAAGAGCAAAAAACTAAGAAGGTAAAGACACTTGCGAGATGGCGAAAGCGAAACCATTATCAGGATTCCACCTGTCATCGGGCTTGCCATAGTAGGCGCCCAAATAGCTACCGTCGCTGCGATCAGCGCTGAACAAGTTCGGATTGCCACCAGAATCAAGAATTGGTTCATGCATAACCACGATCCAATATAATCCCATGGTTTTAAGTTCCTCGTCCGTAAACATATCACGGATTAAACAAGCAACTTCTGCGTTCGGTTTAGACCAACCGCGTCTATCGGCTTCATTACGAATATTTTTCGTAACGCGATCACTATCATTGAAAAGCATTCCCTTAAGAACTGCTATTTCAGTGGTAACGCCATTCGTTGGTTGGAAATCGGGAGACTCAAGAAGTTGTTTGGCCCAATCACCAACAACAATCTTTTTTGTCTTAAAATAATCCATCCACTCCTGACCGGTCTTGCCGTTGGAAGTAACGGAAAAATAAATAATGCCGTCAACTTCGCGCCAGTTACGCACCGGTTCGGAAACTGTAAATTCATCACGAAGAAGTTTTAAAGCGTTAGCTTCGCCACCAAGTTTTTTTACAATAGCGTTTAATTGGCCTAAAGTTAAATTGGCGGCTGCGAATTCATTTTGCGTATTCATGATTATCTCCTTGCGCTTAATTGCGCCTTTAATTTCCCTCTAATCCGAGGAGGAACCATGTCCTGTTTGGCCATAGCCAGGAAACGCCGAAAAATCAACGCCTTTTGGCTATGGTCAAATATGTTCATGTTTTTAAAGTTCTATTATTAAAATGTCAATATAGCATACTTTTACTTTTTTGTCAAGATATAAGCAAAATTATCTCTATAATTAGCCAAAAAATTATCTTTTTGACTTTTAGCTGTTACTTTTACATTTTCATTCTTACCTTTTACATAATAAGCATAGCATCGCCATAGCTGTAAAAGCGGTATTTAGCCTTAATGGCCTCTTGGTAGGCCTTATCTATGTTTTTTTTGCCGGCCAAGGCGCTGACCAACATCAAAAGCGTAGATTTGGGCAAATGAAAATTAGTAACCAAAGCATCCACGACTTTAAATTTATAGGGCGGGTAAATAAAAATATCAACAAAACCGGCGAAGCCTCTTTCTCCGTCATTCCCGCGAAAGCGGGAATCTCGTTTTTTTTCTGATGATGATGAGATTCCTGCTTTCGCAGGAATGACGATATTTTGAAAAACATATTCCAAGGTTCTGGTAGTGGTGGTGCCAACGGCAATAATTTTACCGCCTCGTTTTTTTGTCTCTCTTATTTTTTTAATCAGTTCGGCGCTGACTTCCGCATACTCCGAATGTATTTTGTGTTCTTCAATAGTCTCGGTTTTAACCGGTAAAAAAGTTCCCAAGCCAACATGCAAAGTTAAATAGGCCACGCCCACGTCCTTGGCTTTTATTTTTTTAATTAACTCCGGTGTAAAATGTAAACCGGCTGTTGGCGCCGCTACGCTGCCCTTCTTTAAATCCTCGGCATAAATTGTTTGATAGTCTTTCTTGTCGCTTTTTAATTCTTTAACTGCTCCGCGTTGCTTTTCTATATACGGGGGCAAAGGAACGTGGCCGACAGTTTCCACTTCTTTCATAAAATCTTTGCCACTTAAATTAAATTTAACCAAACTAATACCCTCGCCCATAACATCCACAATCTCGGCTTGTAATTTCTTTGATAAAACAATAACTGCGCCAGTTTTAACTCGTCCTTTAATTAGGCATTCCCATACTTCCGCAGCTTCCTCCCCCTTTCGAAGGGGGAGGTCAGGAGGGGGTAAATAATTCTTTTTACTAAGAAACACTTCCACTACTCCACCTGTATTTTTTTTACCGATTAAACGAGCCGAAATAACTTTGGAATTATTGGCTATCAACAAATCTCCGGGTTGCAAATAATTAATCAAATCAAAAAAATATTTATGCTCAATCTTGCCAGTTTTTTTAGCCAAAACTAAAAGACGCGACTGGTCGCGCTTTTGAGTCGGCCGAGTCGCAATCAACTCTGGGGGTAAATAATAATCAAAATCTGATAATTTCATATTTAAAAAAGTTTTGGCGCCTTTCTATTTAAGTGTTCATAGGCGGCTGGTGTAGCAACGCGCCCCCGTGGACTGCGATCCAAAAAGCCTAAGCGCATCAGGTATGGTTCATAGACTTCCTCAATCGTTGCCATATCCTCGCCGGTAGCGGCGGCAATAGTGGACAGGCCAACCGGTCCGCCATTAAATTTATCAATAATCAATTCTAAAATCTTTCTATCAATATCATCAAGTCCCGCCTCGTCAATAGCCAACATCGCCAAGGCATCGCGACAGCCGTCCAAATCAAGCCGGCCATCAGTGCGTACCTGGCAATAGTCTCGGACTCTTTTTAACAGGCGATTAGCAATGCGCGGCGTGCGGCGAGCGCGGCGGGCAATTTCTGAAGCGCTCTCGGCATTAATATTAATATTTAAAATATCGGCATTGCGATTGATAATTTTTTCCAAATCCTCCGGTTCATAAAAATCCAAGTGATAAACCATGCCGAAACGATCGCGCAAGGGCGAGGACATTAGACTGACGCGCGTAGTGGCGCCAATAATGGTAAATTTGGGCAAGTCCAAACGCAAGGTCCGCGCCGACGGCCCCTTGCCGATAATAATATCCAGGGCGTAATCCTCCATGGCTGGGTAGAGTACTTCTTCAATGGTTTTATTAAGACGATGAATTTCATCAATAAACAAAATATCACCTTCTTGCAGGTTGGTTAAAATTGCCGCCAGGTCGCCGGCCTTTTCAATGACCGGGCCGGAAGTCACTCGCAAGTTAACACCTAATTCGTTGGCCACAATATGAGCCAAAGTAGTCTTGCCCAAACCTGGCGCGCCATAAAACAACAAATGCTCAATTGGTTCGCCTCGCCCCCTGGCCGCTTCCAATAGAATTGAAAGGTTGGCTTTAACCTGATTCTGGCCGACATACTCAAGCAGACGCTTGGGGCGCAAAGTTAAATCAAGGCCGTTATCTTCGGCCTCGGCTTCACTACTGGTAATTGAAGATGCCATATTAATAAACCCACAAATAAAGCAGGGCCAAAATTATATATTCAACCAATAAAAACTTTTTTGATGACCAGACAAAACCGGCATAGCTCCAACGAGAGAAAGGCCAAAGCACCCTAGTCTTAATAACTGAATCTGGGCCATGAGTAAAGATGTCCAAAACAAGATGAACCAGCCAACCGCACCAAGCTATGGCTATTAATTTAAAACCAAAGAGCCAGAGCGCCAAAAAAATTATTAGCCATAAGGGAAAACTATGAGCTATATTATAAGCGCGGAAAACCCAATGCGGCACATACGACTGCGGAATGCGTTTGAAAAAAAGCATTTTTTTAAAAAATTCCAAACGATAAACGCCAAAAAGACTGGCAAGATCCGGTAAGATACCGAAAGCAATCGCCCACCACCTCTGATTGGCCGGCAAATCTTTAAAGATAAGGTTGTTAATTAGCCCGTGAGAAATAATGTCCATAATTTGATCTGCTAAAACGCTAATTTTATTATAAGGCATTGGCCAAAAAATAGAAACTCCGCAAAAACAGGGGGAATCTTGACTAAAAATAGGCTCCATGCTAAGATGGAGCCCTATTAAGATAGCTTCCAAATTACTGCTTGTTTGTTAAAAAATTGCTTTTCCAGGTAGCCTCCCTCCTTGTCTATCTGAGGAGTAACCATTTTAACAACAAGCGGTAATTTGCAAGTTATCGTCAAATTCCTTTGTCGTTAATATTTTGCCTGAAAGTTTAAACGAATAATCCCCCTCCTGATTGTCCGTTTTTCTTTCCGGCGATATATTGGCGGCAAATAAAATCTCGGCTTAAAGGCCGAGTTTTTTATTGGCTGATTGGTTGCTTTTTTCTGTCTAAGGCCGTAAAATTATAATAATCTCATGTCTAAAAGTAAACCAAAATTTTTAATTTTTGACGGCAACGCGCTGGTTCACCGCAGTTTTCATGCCCTGCCGACAACCATGGCCACGAGCCAAGGAGAAATCGTCAATGCTGTTTACGGTTTTACTTCCTTTCTCTTGAAAGCCATCAAAGAATTCAAGCCGACCTATGTGGCGGTTACTTTTGATTTGGCCGGTCCGACTTTTCGCCATAAACAATTTGCCGCCTACAAGGCTCAGCGAGTTAAGGCGCCGCAAGAACTCTACGACCAATTAGCCAGAACTAAAGAAGTGGTTCAAGCCTTTAATATCCCGATTTATGAAGCGGCCGGCTTTGAAGCTGATGACTGCATCGGCACTATCGCTAAAGAAATAGGCAACCAGGCTGACACCATTATCGTCACCGGCGATTTAGACACTCTGCAACTGATTGACGACACAACCTTTGTTTATACCATGAGCCGCGGCTTATCAGACAGTCTGCTCTACGATGCCAAAGCCGTTAAAGAGCGCTTTGGTTTTGGTCCCGAAGCCATGATTGATTACAAAGCTTTGCGTGGCGACCCATCTGACAATATTCCCGGCGTGCCCGGCATTGGCGAAAAAACCGCCACCGATTTAATTAAAGACTTTAAGAATTTAGAAGGCGTTTACAATCATCTTAAATCAGACAAAATCAAAGACCGCATCCGCGAATTGCTGGCAGACAATAAAGACCAAGCTGAATTGAGCAAAGACCTGGCCACCATCAGAACTAATGTGCCCCTGAAATTCAAATTGGCCGACACCCGTTTTGGCTCTTTTGATCAAGACAAGCTGATTGACTTGTTTAATGAATTGGAATTCCGTTCGCTTCTGCCGCGACTCAATGATTTACCGGGCGTTGATAAAGTTGTCAAAGCCGATAATAAATTTAGCCGCAATACCAAAAACTTTGATTACACCTTGGTTGACAGTGAAACCGCTTTTAACGATTTTATCAAAAAATTAAAACAACAAGCGCATTTTGCCTGGGATACGGAAACTGACAGTTTGGATGAAATTAATGCTAATTTGCTGGGTATGAGTTTTAGCTGGCGAGCCGAAGAGGCATACTTCATTAAGCTAAGAGCGAAAAATGAAAAGCTAAAAGCAGCAGCTAAAAATTCAAATGACAATCAAAGAAGTTTGTTTTCTCAAAATGAAAAGATAGAACCGAAAAAAATTCATCCCTGGGTAAAAAAATTACAGCCAATTTTAGAAGATAATAAAATCAAAAAATCAGGTCATAATTTAAAATTCGATATCAAAGTTTTGGCCGGCTATGGCGTTAAGGTGCGGGGTATTGAGTTTGATACCATGCTTGCCTCGTATTTAATTAATCCCGATGGCCGCCAGCACAACTTAGATGCCGTGGTTTTCCAGGAATTTGGTTTTTCCAAAATTTCCAAAGAAGATTTGTTAGGCACCGGCAAAAACAAACAAGCTTTTGCCGAAGTACCGATTGATAAATTGTATCTCTATGCCTGCGAAGACGCCGACTTTGCCGGACGGTTGGTTAATAAGCTGCATAAAAAATTAAAGGAAGCTAAATTGGAAAAATTATTTGAAACCATGGAAATGCCCTTAGTGGAAGTGCTGGCTAAAATGGAAACAGCCGGCATTGCCATTGATCCTAAATATTTCGCCAAGTTGGATAAACAAATAGACAGCTCTCTGGAAAAATTACAAACCAAAATTTGGCACGCTGCCGGCAGCCACTTTAATATCAATTCAGTTCAACAGCTGAGAGAAATTTTGTTTCATAAATTAAAAATTGCCACCGAAGGCGTGGCCAAAACCAAAACCGGCCTTTCTACCAATGTCGGCGTTTTGGAAAAATTAAAAGATACGCACCCGATTATTGCCATGATTTTGGACTATCGTGAATTAAACAAGCTGTCCACAACCTATGTTAAAGCTCTGCCTAAATTAATTAACCCCACCACCGGTCGAGTCCATACCAGTTTCAACCAAACCGTGGCCGCTACCGGCCGTTTATCCTCCAGCGACCCCAATCTACAAAACATTCCTATCAAAACCGAGTGGGGCAAACTGATTCGCCGCGGTTTTGTGGCGCCGCGCGGCAAAACTTTAGTCTCTATTGATTACTCGCAAATTGAGCTTAGGCTGGCCGCCCATTTATCCGGCGACCCAACCATGATAAAAGCGTTTAAAGCCGGCGATGATATTCATAGCGCGACAGCCGCCGCCATCAACAAGGTGCCTCTGGCTAAAGTCACTCCCGCCATGCGCTCAGCCGCCAAATCAATCAACTTTGGACTGCTCTATGGGCAAGGCCCCAGGGGTTTATCGGAAAATGCCGGCATTAGTTATGCCGAAGCCAAACAATTTATCGCTGAATATTTTAGAGCTTTCAGCCATATTAAAAAATATATTGATGGCGCCCTAACCAAGGCCAGGCGCGATGGCTATGTGGAAACTATTTTTGGCCGCAAGCGTTATTTAGCCGACATAAACTCTAATAATATTATGATGCAAAAAGCGGCTGAACGCGTGGCCATTAATGCGCCCCTGCAAGGCATGGCCGCCGACATTATTAAAGTCGCCATGATTAAAATTGATAATTTGATTGATAAAAAATTTGCCGGCAAAGTTAAAATGCTCTTGCAGGTGCACGATGAATTGGTCTTTGAGGTTGACGATAAATTAGTCAAAACGGCTGTGCCAGCGCTGAGAGCTATCATGGAAAATGTTATCAAGCTGAAAGTGCCATTAACCGCCGAAGCTAAAATCGGCAAAAACTGGGAAGAGATGAAAAAGCTAACCTAATGTCATCCTTACTTTATGACTTTAAAAGACTTAAATAACAAAAAAATTGCCATGCTGGGCTTGGGCGCTGAAAATTACGCTCTGCTTAAATTTCTTTTGGCTAAAAAAATAAATTGCCAAATTACTATTTGCGATCAGCGCAGCATCAAGGCCTTGGCTGATAAATTTACCGAGCTGAATAAACACGCTAATATTTTTTGGCAACTGGAAAAAAAGTTTAAAGCCAACTTAGGCCGTTATGATTTGCTTTTCCGCTCGCCCGGCTGGCCGCTTGATTGCCCCGGCATTAAACAAGGGCATCAAGACAATCTTTGTTTAAAAACCACCAGCGCTATGCGCCTATTTTTTGATTTGTGCCCGACCAAAAATATTATCGGTGTGACCGGTACCAAGGGCAAGGGCACGACTTCGTCATTAATCTACGCTATTTTAAAAGCTGGAAAAAAACGAGTTTTCTTAGGCGGCAATATCGGCATCGCGCCCTTTGCTTTTCTCAGCAAAATCAAATCAAGCGATTGGTTAGTCTTGGAATTATCCAGTTTTCAGTTGGAAGATTTACACACCAGTCCGCACATTGCCGTTTTAACCAATTTTTACCCGGAACATCTGGCTCCGGCTGATCCCAATAATCCAAATTACCATAAATCACTTAAAGCCTATTGGCTGGCTAAGCAAAATATCATTCGCTGGCAAACTAAAAAAGATTGGCTCATTATTAACCAAAAACTCAAATCACAAAACAAACAACCCTCCTTCGCCAAAGGCTACGGGCGGGCACGGCAAACAACAAGCAATGTAATTTATTTCACAAAATCAGCTTTACCTTCCGGCTTGGTTGGCGCTCATAACCAAGAAAATGTAGCGGCGGCCGAAGCCGTGGCTAAAATTGTCGGCATCAAACCAAGCATCATCGCTAAAGCGGTTAAAAATTTTAAAGGCTTAGAGCACCGCCTGGAATTTGTCCGCGAAGTAAGGGGTGTTAAATATTTTGATGACAGTTTTGCCACTACGCCAGAATCAACCATCATCGCTCTTAAGTCTTTTAACTCGCCCATTATTCTCTTGGCTGGCGGCGCTGACAAAGGCGCTAACTTTAAACAGCTGGCTAAAGCCATAAGTAAACAAGTTAAATTTGTTTGCCTGCTTAAAGGCCAAGCTACTCCCAGAATTAAGCAAGAATTAATTAGGTTAAAATTTTCCAATTATAAAATTTTTGATAACTTAGCCGCGGCCGTCAAAGTAAGTTCTAAGTTAGCCGCCAAGGGCGATGTTGTTTTGTTGTCCACCGCCTGCGCCAGCTTTGGCATGTTTAAAAACTACAAAGAGCGAGGCAATCTTTTTAAAACATTTGTTAAAAAGTTACCCGCCCACAACGCCTGACCTGCCCGCAACGCTTTGCTTGCAAAGCAGGCGGGGCAAGCTTAGTCTTGCAATGGCGGGCAGGTAAAAAAACCGCTCCGATGGCCATCGGAGCGGTTTTTTCTTTTTATAATTTACAATGTTTGGCTTACAAAATAATCAGTCGGCGCCCAATCATCAGTCAAAACCGGCGCCTTATCAATCGGTTTGGTCCATAAATTTTTTAATTGGCTCTGAGTCTCAGTATTATCAGAAATAAAGTTTGGCTTAACTTTTGATTTCAAGGCTACCAGCATAACATTTTGCATAGCCGAACCGTCTTGCGGCGCATTAACCGGAAATAAATAAACCTGAGGAAAAATTTGCTTATAGGTATAATACATGGATCTCGTCAATTTGCCTTTTTCGCCCGTAATGGCTGAAACCACATTAACCACCACCGCTCCCTCTTCATTTAAAGTCTCATATTCTTTAGCCACCGTTTCTTTAGTGGTTAAATGAAAAGGAATTGAATAAGAAGAGGAAAAGGCGTCAATAAAAATGGCGTCATATTTTTCCTGATTTTGATTAAGCCAAACTCGTCCATCTTCGTGTCTGATAATCAGACGCGGATCATCAGGCAGGCGAAAATATTGCTTGGCCAAAGCTGTAACGCCAGGGTCGATTTCCACCACAGTTAATTCGGCTCGCTTAAAATCATTTAAAAAAGCCGTGTCCACCTGATCTGGAATAATGAGCGACCCCCCAAGTGAAATTATTATTGCTTCTTCTTTCATGTTAATATCCCAAAGCTTTTACAATATCCGCATGCACAGC
>JAKAEX010000048.1 GCA_021819805.1 bacterium
TTTGTTTAAATTATGGCAGATAAAAATAAGCAAACTTACAGCGCAGAATCAATTACCGTCTTAGAGGGCCTGGAACCGGTGCGCAAACGCCCGGGTATGTATATTGGCTCAACTTCAGCCTCCGGCCTGCATCATTTGATTTGGGAAGTCGTTGATAACGGCATTGACGAGGCTATGGCCGGTTATGCCACGGAGATTAGCGTCACCTTGCTGGCTGACGGCTTTGTTCGCGTCTATGATAATGGCCGCGGCATTCCGGTGGAAACCCACAAGGCCACGGGCGTAAGCGCTTTGGAAACAGTTATGACCAAATTGCATGCCGGCGGCAAATTCGGCGGCGGCGGCTACAAGGTTTCCGGCGGTTTGCATGGCGTCGGCGTCAGCGTGGTTAATGCTTTAAGCGAAGTTTTAATCGCCGAGGTTCATCGCGATGGTAAAATTTGGCAACAGACTTATCATCGCGGCCTGCCCAAAGGCAAAATCAAGGCTGTTGGTACAACCAAAGATACAGGCACCATTATTTCTTTTAAGCCGGATGCCACAATTTTTGAAACCACCGAATTTGACTGGGGCAAAATTTTAGACCGCTTGAGACAACAGGCCTATTTAACCAAAAAAATAAAAATGACCATCAAGGACGAACGCCCGGAACATCGGCCGAAATTTTTTGAATTTTATTTTGAAGGCGGTATCAAAACTTATGTTAAATCCTTGCACCGCAATAATGACGTTAAGAATGAAACCATTTTTTATGTGGAAAAGGATGTTGATGATTCCAAGGTTGAGGTGGCTCTGCAATATAATGATGGCTATAACGAAACCGTTTTGACTTTTGCCAACAATATTATCAACCCCGAGGGCGGCACTCACTTGGCTGGTTTGCGCTCAGCTTTAACCCGAACGCTCAACAACTATGCCCGCGCTAAAAACTTATTAAAAGAAAAAGAAGAAAACCTGACCGGCGATGATGTGCGCGAAGGCTTAACCGCTATTGTGAGTGTTAAACTGCCCAACCCGCAATTTGAAGGCCAGACCAAAAGCAAATTGGGCAATGCTGAAATTAAAACTTATGTTGAACAAGTCTTCGGCGACGCCTTTACCAATTTCTTAGAGGAAAACCCAAAACAAGCTCAAGCCATTATCGGCAAATGTGTTTTAAGCGCCCAAGCTCGCGCCGCCGCTCGCAGCGCTCGTGCTTCCATTTTGCGCAAAGGCGCCCTGGAAGGCATGACTCTGCCGGGCAAATTAGCCGATTGTTCCTCGCGCCATCCCGAAGAATGCGAACTTTATATCGTTGAGGGCGACTCGGCCGGCGGCAGCGCCAAGCAGGGCCGCGACCGCAAATTCCAGGCCATTCTCCCTCTGCGCGGTAAAATTTTAAATGTGGAACGAGCGCGCTTGGATAAAATGCTGACCAATAATGAAATCAAAAATTTGGTTATCGCCATGGGCATGGGCATCGGCGAACAAGTTGATGTTGATAAGTTGCGTTATCACAAAATTATTATTATGACCGATGCTGATGTTGATGGCGCTCATATCCGTACCCTGCTTTTAACTTTATTCTTCCGCCATTTTCCAGATTTAATTAATAATGGCCATCTCTATATCGCCCAACCGCCACTTTATCAGTTGAAAAAAGGCGCTGATGTTCGCTACGCTTATTCTGACGAAGAAAAAGACAAGTTTATCAAAGAAATGGGCGGACAAGGCGAAGAAGTGGTTGAAGTGGAAACCGATGCCGAGCTCACAGAAGAAGCGGAAGCCGAAGAAGTTGGTCCGAAAGTCAGAACCACCCGCATCAATATCCAGCGCTACAAGGGTTTGGGCGAAATGAACCCTGATCAGCTCTGGCAAACAACCATGAACCCGGCCTCTCGCGTAATGAAGCAAGTGGCTGTGGAAGACGCCGGCAAGGCCAATGAAACTTTTGAAATGCTAATGGGCGAAGAAGTGGCACCCCGCAAACACTTTATCCAGACCTACGCCAAAGCCGTGCAAAATTTGGATATTTAACCAGGTGTTAGCTATTAGGTTTTAGGTATTAGGTAAATAAAAAAAACGCTCTCAGCCTTGAGAACGTTTTTTGTTTGTTGCAATCTATTACCTAATACCTATTACCTGCTAACTTATTTTGAACCAGTCCCGTTTCCCGGCTTTAATGACATCGCCACGGCTTAACTGACTGTTGATATCCTTAACTTTTTCATTATTAATGCTGACACCGCCCTGTTCAACCAAGCGTCTTAACTCGCCTTTTGATTTGGCTTCGCCAAAATAATTTATCAAGCCGTCCAAAACGGTCGGACAGTTTTTTAAAGGCAAGCTTGTAATGTCGCTGGGCGCGGATTTTTGCTGGATAGTGGTTTTAAAGCGTTCGCCCGCTTCCTCGGCCGCTTTCTGGCCATGACAGAGCGCGGTTAATTCGCGCGCCAAACGCATCTTGGCGTCGCGCGGATTAGCGCCGGCTTTTAAGTCTTTGGCAATGGTTTTTACCTCTTCCCAAGCCATGGTCGTCGCCAATTCCAGGGCCGGCACAATTACCTCGTCCGGCCAGCTCATGACAATACCATACATATCCGGCGCTTCGGTATTTAAAAATAAGGCGTTGCCGGAAGTCTTGCCCATCTTGGCGCCCGAAGCATCGGCCAAAATCTTTAAAGTCATAACCGCCTTGTCTTTTTTGCCCAAAGCCTTCATTAAATCGCGGCCGGCCAGCATATTAAACATTTGGTCATTGCCGCCGATTTCCAAATCAACGTCCATAGCCACGCTGTCATAGGCCTGAGCCAAGGGGTATAAAAATTCGTGTAAAAAAATCGGCTTCTCTTGTTTCAGGCGCTCTTGAAACATGTCGCGCGCTATCATTTGCTGAACTGTAAAATTAGCCGACAGGCCGATTAAATCTTTAAAGCTTAAATCATCTTGCCAATCGCTGTTATACATCACCTTGGCTTTGTTGTCGCCGGAAAAATCCAAATAAACACTGGCTTGCTTTTGATAATTTTTACTATTAGCCAAGACTTCGTCGCGCGTTAAAGTTTTTCTGGCCGCGCTTTTATCGGTCGGATCGCCGATCATGCCGGTAAAATCCCCGATTAAAAAAATTACTTCATGCCCCAGCGCTTGAAATTGCGCGAGCTTATTTAATAAAATCGCGTTGCCAATATGCAAACTGGGCGCGCTCGGGTCAAAACCGCAATACAAACGCAAACGTTGGCCGGACATTAACTTGTCCGCCAATTCTTTTTTGGTCGGAAAAATTTTTTCCACTCCGCGTTCCAAAACTTCGGCGATGGCTTGTTTGTCGGTATTTATCGTAGACATATTATTGCTTTTATCATAAATCAAAACTCAAGCCTTGTCTATTAAGCGACAATTCTAAGGACTTGGCCTAAATCATTCTCAATTAATTTTATCAAATCATCATCCAGTTTAACCTTGGCATGAGCTTCAATTACTTTGTCGCCAGCTTCGCTCTTAATTTTGATAAACACTTTGCTCTCGCCCGGATGAGCCAAGCAAATGTCTTTTAATTTATTCATCAACTCCGGCGTTAAGTTGACTTGCTCAATTATAATTTTCAAAGGCAAGACCGGCGCCGGCGCGACCTTGGCCTTGTCTAAAATTACCTTGGCGGTTCTGTCATTGCCATTGCCGTTATGCCAATTGTTGCG
This sequence comes from bacterium, assembly GCA_021819805.1. Classification (GTDB taxonomy): domain Bacteria; phylum Patescibacteriota; class Patescibacteriia; order Patescibacteriales; family Patescibacteriaceae; genus JAKAEX01. The sequence goes on from JAKAEX010000048.1 coordinate 3,678, forward strand.
ATAATTATTCCTGGCCGGCACCACGATTGATTTAAAGTTGGCGATAGCTTCGCCCAGCTTGTCCAAAGATAATTCCACCGCCTTGTTGGCTAAAATTTTCATTTCATTATCCTTGTCGGAAACCGAACCGGAGCACAAAACAACTTTGCCGGCTTGCCAGACAGGCAGTGTATCTTTTAATAACTTCGGGAAAACCAAAATTTCGGCGTTATCCACGCCGTCCTCAATCTTAACAAACATCATGGTTTCGTTTTTCTTGGTCAAGATCTTTTTAATGGAAATAATTACGCCGGCCACAGTCGCTTCGCTCTCGCCCGGCATTTGCTTGAGCTGGCCCAAGCTTATGGTCATACCGGATAAAAACCGCTTATAATCATTAAACGGATGCTCGCTCACATAGAGCCCCAGGAGCTCTTTTTCCCAGGCTAATTTTTCAGCATTGCTGACATTGGGCGCCGCTATTAAATTCAGCTTCGGCTTAATGCCCGGCGCGGCCGCGCCAAACAGGCTGGCCTGATTATTATCTTTGTCCTTGGCAAATTGCCGATGGAAATTAAGAAAATTATCCGTGTTGGCCAAGAGCACTCCCCGATCGCCAAATTGGTCAAAAGCGCCGCTCTTGGTTAAGCTCTCCAAAGATTTTTTATTTAAATCTTTGTCTTCAATTCGTTCCAGCAAATCAGCCAAATCTTGGTATGGGCCGTTCTTTTTCCTTTCCGTAATCAAAACCTCGGCAATGTGCTCGCCCACATTTTTAATGGCTTTCAGCCCAAAGCGAATTGTATTAACTTTTTCATCAAGAGCCGCAATTTGATGGCTGGCTGTGCCGCTCGTGACCACAGTAAAAGATTCAAATGACTGATTAATATCCGGCTGTTTGACTTCAATGCCCATGTTGCGGCACTCGTCAATTTCAATGGCGACGCGATCGGTGTCATCTTGGTCGGAAGTTAAGAGCGCCGCCATAAATTCAGTCGGCCAATTAGCCTTGAGATAGGCGGTTTGATAAGCCACCATGGCGTAGCAAGCGGCGTGCGACCGATTAAAACCATAACCGGCAAATGGTTCAATAAAAGAGAACACCTTGGCCGCCAGTGTGCTATCAATGCCGTTTTTGACACAGCCATCAATAAACTTCTGCTTTTGTTCTTCCAATAGCTTGGCAATTTTTTTACCCATGGCCTTGCGCAGAACGTCGGCTTCGCCCGGCGTGAAACCGGCTAAGACGCGAGAAATCTGCATGACCTGTTCCTGGTAAATCGCCACGCCGTAAGTATTTTTCAAAACAGCTTCCAGCTTGGGGTGTAGATAAGTTAATTTGCGGCCATGCTTGCCGGCGATATAATCGGGAATCCACTCCATCGGACCCGGGCGGTACAAAGCCACCATGGCGATTAAATCTTCAAACTCGTTGGGCTTGAGTTCTTTGAGGTAGCGTTTCATGCCGGAAGATTCAAACTGAAAAACGCCGGTGGTCTCGCCTTTTTGAAACAACTCATAAGCCTTGGGGTCGTCCAAAGGAATCTTGGCCATATCCAATTCCAAACCGCGGGTATTCTTGATAATTCTGATGGCCGATTCAATAATGGTTAGGTTTTTCAAACCCAAAAAATCCATTTTCAATAAGCCCAAAT
>JAKAEX010000049.1 GCA_021819805.1 bacterium
CGGCATTTGGTTATGAATAACAAAGCGGATATTTTTTTTGTCCACGCCCATGCCGAAAGCATTAGTAGCGACAATGATGGGAATCTTGCCGGACATAAAATCATTTTGCACTTGTTCGCGCGATAATTGGTCCATGCCGGCGTGATAGCCGACGGCGTCAATGCCATTATCAATTAAGAGTTGTAAAATTTGTTCGGTCTTAGCGCGAGTACCGGTGTAAATAATGCCGATTGGTTCGCTTAAACTCTGGATTGCATCCAAAATAACTTGCGGTTTTTGGCTGTCAGTGGCGGCGATGACACCGAATTGCAAATTTGGCCGAGCAAAACCGGTAATAATTAATTTCGGTTCGCTTAAATTTAGTTGTCTGATGATATCGGCGCGCACTTCAGGCGTGGCCGTGGCGGTTAAAGCGATGACTGGCGGATTGTTTAATAGTTCAATGGCTTGTTTAAGTTTGGAATAGCTGGGGCGAAAATCATGGCCCCATTGGCTGATACAATGCGCTTCATCAACGGCAAACAAACTTACTTTAATGTCTTTTAGGCTATCAATAAAAAGGCGATTATAAAATCGTTCCGGCGCGATATAGACCAGTTTGTAAAGTCCGTCTTTTAGAGCGGCCAAGCGCTTAGCGGTTTCTGCTTCGGAAATTGAGCTGTTGATAAAAGTGGCGGCGATGCCAATTTTATTTAGCTGATCGACCTGGTCTTTCATTAAAGCAATTAGCGGTGAAATGACGATGGTAATGCCGTCCAGAACCAAGGCCGGCAATTGATAGCAGAGCGACTTGCCGCCGCCGGTCGGCATGATGACTACTGCTGATTGGCCGGCCAGTATAGCATCAATAGCCGCTTCTTGCCCACGCCTAAACGAAGAAAATCCATAATGGATTTTCATAAGATCTTTAAGTTGCCTTTTTTGTTTAGTTGTTTCTGGCATTTATTTTTTATTTTTGAAAAATTCCAAAGTATTTTTTAAGGCGAAGGCAATGGTTAGCGGTCCAATCCCGCCCGGGACCGGCGTCAACCAAGCCGCTTTGCCAGCTACGCTCTCGGCATTAACATCACCGCAGGTTTTGCCGGTTTCGTCTTTGCAGATACCAATGTCAACCAAGACTGCGCCAGTTTTAATATCATCGGTATTGATTAAATCTGCTTGGCCGACGGCGCTGATGACTAAATCGGCTGTGGCTGTTTTAGCGCCGACTTCATTTGGCTCAACAGCGATAACCTTGGCGCCTAAATGTTCTAATAGTTTATCCAAGCTATCGGTAAAAATTCCAGGCTTAGCCACGATGGCCGCTTGTTTGTTGTTTAAATCAAATTTAGCTTCGGCTAAGCAGGCGAGAATTGACTGAAAGACAGGCGACACAACTTCGCCTTGGGATAGTTTAGTTAAACTGTCAGAGGTAAAACCATCAACATCTTTAGCTGGGCTAATTAAAGAAACTATTTTGTCAGTATCAAATTTTTGAGGCAGTGGCAATTGAATTAAAATGCCATCAACTTCGTTGTCATTATTTAAAAAATTAATGGTGTCAATTAAATCTTGTTCCTGATCAATATCACTAAATCTATAGAGATGAGTATCAATGCCAAGAGTGCCGGCAATTTTTTGTTTTAAGCCGACATACAGCTCGGAGTCGGCTTGCGAACCAACTAAAATAATCGCCAGGCTCGGTCGGCGCGCGCAGAGCTCTTGCTTGGCAGGGTTGGCGCAGAGGTCAAAAACCTCTTTGGCTACAGTATCTTTAATTTTGTCGGCGATTAATTTGCCATTGATTAGATTCATGGGTATTTTGCTAAAATTAGATAAATTTAACTATAGTCTATGCTATCATAAAAGTTTTATTTTTTCAATGATTATTGACATTATTGCTAATCTGGGTCATATTCCCTAAAGACAAAAAGAATAGTTATTTAAAAACAAATCAGGGGGTAATTAGTGCTACAGATTTTGTTCCAAGTCTGGGGAGGATTATTTTATCTTCTCAATAAGATTTTTTTCTCGCGAGCGGAACGAACCACTAATAATAATCAGAGAACTTGGCTAATCTGGTCATGGGCTGTTTATTTAATTGGTTTGCCGGCGTGGGTGATTATCTTTGTTGCAGAAAGAAATTGGATGGCAGCAGCAGTTGAGGCTGGCGGAGCAACCGGTATGTTGCTTGGTTTAATCAATGCCATTAAGGGTGTTGACCGGGAACCGAAGTGGCTTGATTATATTGCTCGGCTGGCGGCTGTCTTGGGTATCATTTATAGTTTGTATGATTTTGGCGGCATTACCACGCTTAATCAAATTCTGGAATTTGGGATTGTGGTCGGGTTTTTGTTAGGCACTTATTTTTTAGCCAAGCAGAAGTTGTGCGGTTATTTGTGGCTTATCTTAATGAATGTGTCTAATGCTTGGTTGATGAGCATTGAACATTATCCCTGGCTGCTCTTACAGCAAGTTATTTCTTTAGGCTTCGTAGTTGACGCTTATTGGATAAAAAGAAAAAATTTACAAAAATAAAGCCGACTTGAGTAAATCAGGCCGGCTTTTAAATTTGTGTTTTATTTTTTTAAGATAGCATCAATCCGTTTGGCTAATTTTTTCATATCGGCTGGTTTAAAGCCGCGAGTGGTGACGGCGTAAGCGCCCAGGCGAATGCCAGAGGGATTGAAGGGTCCGCGGGGGTCATTAGGAATAGTGGAGCGGGAAACCAAAATGCCCTGCTTGGCTAATTTTATTTCCGCTTCTTTACCGGTTAGATTTTTATTGGTTAAATCCACGACCATTAAATGATTGTCTGTGCCGCCGGAAATTATTTTATAATCCAATTTGGTTAATTCAGCGGCTAAGACGCGTGCATTAGTGATGACTTGTTTGGTGTAAGTTTTGAATTTGGGGGTTGAGGCTTCTTTGAGAGCCACGGCAATGGCGGCGATAGCGTTATCGTGCGGTCCGCCCTGGAAGCCCGGGAAAATAGCGCGGTCAATCGTCTCGGCTAATTCCTTTTTACATAAAATCACAGCGCCTCTGGGCCCCCAAAAACTCTTGTGAGTGGTAAACATGATGACGTCGGCGTATTTGACTGGGCTGTTTAATTGTTTAGTGGCGACTAAGCTGGCGGTGTGAGAAATGTCAGCCAGCAAGTAGGCTTTAACTGAGTCAGCGATTTTACGAAAAGCCGCCCAATCAATATCGCGCGAGTAAGCCGAGAAACCAGCTACGATTAATTTCGGTTTCTCTTTTTTAGCTAAAGCGGCCAATTTTTTCATATCCAAACGGCCATTGGCATCCAGTTCGTAACCGACTTGCTGATAGAGCTGCCCGGAAAAATTAACTTTATGGCCGTGCGACAAGTGGCCGCCATGCGCCAATTTGGCGCCCATGATTTTATCGCCCGGTTTAAGCAGGGCGGCATAAATCGCCAAGTTGGCCGGACCGCCGGAGAGAGCCTGGACATTGGCGTGGTCGGCGCCGAATAATTTGCGAGCGCGCTCGCAGGCTAAGTTTTCAATCTGATCAACAATCTCGTTGCCAGGGTAGTAGCGTTTGCCGGGGTAGCCCTCGGAATATTTATTGTTCAAGGGCGAGCCCAGCGCTTCTAAGACCGCCGGCGAAGCATAGTTTTCCGAAGCGATTAAAGTTAGAAAATCTTTTTGGCGTTTAACTTCGCCCAGCACTAATTTGTGGATAGCCGGGTCTGATTTTTTTAAATTTTGATAATTGTTAGACATATAATTATTGGCATTGTTTAATTTTTTCTTGAGCTTCTTTGTAGCCAAGCTGGTCAGCTGTCATTAAATCTTGGCAGCCAAGCTTGGTTTGTTTTATATTTATTTCAACCAGGCCTCGGTTGTAATAAAATAATGCTTCATTGCTTTTAAGTTTAATCGCTTGGCTATAATAATCAATAGCCTTTAGTTTGTCGCCGTTGTTTTGGGCTAAAGCCGAGGCGATATTGTTGTAAATAAAGGCATCGTTCGGTTTAAGAGCAAGCGCTTTATTATAATATTCTAAAGCCTTGTCTAAGTTGCCCCGTCGGCTTTCGGCGTTGCCGGCATTACTGTAAATATCGGCGCTCTGAGGATTATCTTTAACCATGTCTCGCCACAAAGACAAATTGTCAGACCAAATTTCAGCTTGATTTTTGCTGAGCGCGGCCAACAGACAAACAATAATTAATAAACCGGCGATTAAATAAATTTTTGCTTTTTTAAATTTAGTTAAAGCCAAAGCGAATAGCCAGCTAAACAGCCACCACCAAGCCAGGCCGGCTAAATAGATATAGCGGTCAGCGGCTAAAACAGCGCTGAAGTTGCCAATAGGCAGAGTTGGTAAAATTAATAAATGGTAAAAGCCGGCCAGCCAAACCAAAGTCCGCTGAGCGCGCCAGCGCCAGACTATAATCAATAAAATCAGCCAGAGCAAAAAAGATAAATAAAAAATCGGCGGCAGCCAGCCATTAGCCAGTACTGGAAAACCGTAATAAGGCGATAAGTTAATGGGCAAGATTAATTTGCTCAGATAAAAGATAAAAGGGTAAGGGAGAATAAACAGCTTGGCCAGCCAATAATAATCAGCCGTTGGCAATAAGCTGGTTGTAACACGACCAGTGGTTGCCAGCCAACCGAAAATTAGAGCTAAGATAAAAAACGGTATTTTTTCCAGCCAAACTTTTTTATCAAATCGGCGTTTTTGTTGGTAGTCAAGCGCTAATAAAATAAAGGGCAGAAACAGACCAGTAGCTTTAGCTAAGAGCGAGCCAAAAAATAAAATTAAAGTTAGGCTATAAAAGCTTGGTGTTTGTTTTTTTTGATAAAAAGTAAAAGCGATGAGAGAACTTAAAATAAAAGTGGCTGATAATAAATTGCTGCGCGCTGACACCCAAGCTACGGTCTCAACTTGCAGGGGAAAAAGAGCAAAGAGAGTGGCGGTAATCAAGGCAATCAAGCGTCGGTTGAATAAGCGCTTAGTAAGCCAATAGACCAGACAAAGATTTAACAGATGAAGCCAAAGATTATCAAAGCGCAGCCAAAAAGTTTGCAAGTTAAAAAGTTTATTTTCGACAGCGAAGCTTAAGGTGGCCAAGGGCTGATACATGCCAAGATAAAAAGTGGAGAAGATTTTTTTAA
>JAKAEX010000050.1 GCA_021819805.1 bacterium
TGAGAATACGCTGGCCGAGCCGATTGCTGACGCGCTGGCAAGAATTACCAAAAAACCCTTTGGCATAAAAATTTCACCTAAAACTTCGCCGGTTCAGCCCGAACGCTTTAGCGGCTATCATACCGGCACGGATTTTGAAACCACGCCGGAGGAACAAAAAATTGATGTGCCGATTTTTGCCATTTGCGAAGGTAAATTAATTTTAAAAAAAATCGCCAGCGGCTACGGCGGCGTGGCCGTTCAAGCCTGTGTTATCAATAAGCAAAATGTCACTATTGTTTACGGCCACCTGCGTTTAACGAGTATCATCGCCAAATTAAATCAAACGCTCAAAGCCGGCGAACAACTGGCCGTCCTGGGAACCGGTTTCAGTAAAGAAACCGATAATGAACGAAAACATTTACATTTAAGTATTCATAAAGGTAAAACCATCACTCTCCTGGGCTATGTCCAAAATCAAAGCCAGCTTAATCAATGGCTGGATGTTTCAACCTTTTTAAAATAAACCCTCAAATAAAAAAACACCGCTGACAGATTATTCTGCCGGCGGTGTATTTAAATTACTTAAACCAAATTGTTAGCTCCTTTACTTCCATATCAACTTTTTTAGCGTACTCCTTTATCTGCTTTAGTGTAAGACTTTTTATTTTTTTTCCTTTTGAGTATAAGTCTTTGCTCGCTCTACATAAAAAATTACGCTGATCGCAAAAGTACGAGAAGTATTCTATATACGGAGCCTGTCTTTCCTCATCAAAACCTTCATGCGTATAATGCGAGAGGTTTGGTCTTAATACTCCGGCATTTCTAAGAAATTGATAAGCCCATCTTCTTAAGGTGGCTTTTTCATCCTTATAGTACGTATTAGTTCTGTCGGGGACAATTTTTCTTAATTTTACTATGGTTAACATTTTCCTTTCCTTTTTAATTATTTAACAACTAAAATTTAATATTTTAGTTGTTAACAAAGGAATGTGGTCAATTTTACGACTTAGTTTGTCGATCTTTAATTTTTGTTTCCAACATGACTCCGGTATGGTTTTTGCAGAAGTGAGTTGTGCGAGGTGGTCTAGAAAACCAGGATCGTGATCCAAAAATAATTTAACGCCTCCTCCTCCCCCGTCATGAGTGATTTTTAAGACCTGCCCCTCTTCATGCTGAATTAAATGGACAATGGTTGAAGCCTCAATCGCTGTTATTGCCAATTTAATCGGCACGGCATGAATTAATATTGTTGCGCCCAGCGCCACCAACAATGAGTGTCGGGCGTGTGGGTGGTTGGCGGCAATGGTTTTCTTGATTTCGGAAAGTTTTAAATCTCCTTGAACCAAATTTTTTATTAATTTGATCTCATTATCAGAAAATACTGTCCATAATCCGCTACGTCGTCTAAATTGAGCTTCAGCGTAATATTCTCTACCTTTATCAAGCAGAAAAATCCAAAATAAACTAAGAATCACGAAAGGATATAAAAACAAATTCAAGATAAAGCTCACCGGACTTTTTAAACACAGCTTCTTATCCTGCAGATCAAGAAGCAACAGTAAAAAAGCGAAGATAAAAAAATATTTAAAGTAATATTTAAACAAATATTTTAATATCTTTCCCGGTTCTTTTACGACTGTTTGCCACACAACGTTCCGGATTTTTTCGTTATCCTTGGTCGCAATTAGCAGAGCTTCTGTGCTTCCTATGCCATACTTTGTTTTTTCACAAGCTGCTTGTTCATTTAAAGAATCTCTAGACTCTTTAGGAATCAGCAGCCACAAATCGCCAATTTGCTGATGGAAAGGCCAGTAAGCCTTAGCATCATAGTGTTGTTTAAAGACGGCTCGAATCTTATTATAATCCTTATAATAATCATCAGGCGTATAGATAAACCCTTTAGCAATTTTAGCGTTCGCTGCCTCCTTACATTTACCAAGTAGCTCAGAGGCTTCACTGTTTGCTCTATCAACTTGGAACTGCTGTTCTACGGTGTCGGTTAATAAGTTTGCTATAAAATGCCAAACCCCAAACTGACCAAGCAAGACGCAAAACCAAGCCACATAGGCCAGTCTGAAGAGTGTTTTCATTACAAACTCCTTTTTATTATTTAGTTTTCAAAAAACAACTTATTAATTAAATTATTTATTATCATAATTTGGTATTTTTGTCAATAGATAACAATCTACCTGTGGATAAATTGGGAGTTGGTGGCCAAAAGGCCGGTTTTATTGTATTGTTGCTATCCCCAATATGTAGTATAATAGACCTTACCCCAACACAAGATGTTGTGTTAATAATTAAACTTTATTTTATGGACATACGAGTTAAGAAGCTTGACGGGGCGCTGGAGCCCTTCAACGCCGACCGCATTAACCAGGCCATTGCCCGCGCCTCCCAAGGCCTGCCGGACGCCGTGACCAAGACCGCCCAAATCGCCTCGGAGATGGCCCTGACGCTCTACGACGGCATCACCACCACCGAACTGGACCAGTCGGCCATCAACACCGCCGCCCAGAACATCAAGGACGACCCGGACTTTGACAAAATCGCCGCGCGACTGTTTTTAAAAACCGCCTACAAACAAGTGCTGGGTGACTACAACACCGAGGAGGAACTGCGCCGGGCGCACCGCCAGGGTTTTTTGGATTATATCGCCAAGCAAACCGCCAGCGGCCTGTTAGACGAACGGTTGAACAAATTATTTGATTTGGAAAAATTGGCCGACGCGCTGGATTTGGCTGCCGACGAACTTTTGACTTACACCGGCGTTTCCACCATGGCTAAACGCTATCTGACCAAAAACCGCGACCAGAAATTATTGGAAACGCCGCAATATTTTTGGCTGCGCGTGGCTATGGGTTTGAGTTTGACCGAAAGCGACCCGACCGGCACGGCCATTAAGTTTTATGGCAAGATGAAAGAACTGAAATATTCGCCGGGCGGCTCCACCAACATCAACGCCGGCACCTCGACACCGCGCCTATCCAATTGTTTTTTAATGGATATGGAAGACAGTATTGAACATATCGGCAAAACCGTGGCTGATGTTATGAAATTGTCCAAAGCCACCGGCGGCATCGGCTTGAATGTGACGCGCCTGCGCGCCAGCGGCTCGCCTATTTCCACCAACAACACTTTTTCCTCCGGTCCCGTCCCCTTCCTGCACATTATTGACTCCACCATCCGCGCCATTTCCCGCGCCGGCAAAAAAATGGGGGCGCTGTGCTTTTATATGGAGAACTGGCATCTGGATTTTGAGGAGTTTTTGGATTTAAAACAAAACGCCGGCGACGAATACCGCCGCACGCGCACCGCCAACATCGCCGCTTATCTGTCGGACGAATTTATGAAGCGGGTGGCGGCCAACGCCGACTGGTATTTATTTGACCCCAAAGAAACGCCGGACTTAATTGAACTTTACGGCGAGAGTTTCAGCCGCCGCTACGCGGAATATATCCGCCAAGCCGAAGCCGGCCAATTGCGCGTCTTCAAAAAAATGTCGGCGGCGGAACTGTGGCGCAAAATCATTGTCAGTTTACAATCCACTTCGCATCCCTGGCTCACCTGGAAAGACGCCATCAATGTCCGCGCTATGAATAACAACACCGGCACGATTCATTGTTCCAATCTCTGCACCGAAATCACCCTGCCGCAAGACCGTAATAATGTTTCGGTTTGTAATTTATTGTCCATCAATTTAGCCCGCCATATTAAAAATGGCGATATTGCTTGGGACGAACTGGCCGACTCCGTTAAAGTTGGTTTGCGCCAGCTGGACAACTTAGTAGACATCAACCAGCCGCCGATTCCCGAAGCCAGTAATTTTGACCACGCCAACCGCGCCGTCGGTTTGGGATTGATGGGCTTGGCCGATACCCTGGAACAATTGGGGCTAGCTTATGATTCGCCGGCGGCCTATGAATTAGTTGATAAAATTTTTGAATTTTTCAGCTACCACGCCATTGCCGAAAGCGCCGACTTGGCCAAAGAAAAAGGCGCCTACCAAAACTTTGCCGGTTCGCGCTGGTCTAAGGGCGAACTGCCGATTGACACGCTCAAAGATTTGGAAAACTCGCGCGGCCAAGCTCTAAGCGTGGCTAAAACCGGCACGCTGGATTGGGAAGCCTTGCGCGTCAAAGTTAAACAAGGCATCAGAAATTCGGTAATGATGGCCATCGCCCCGACCGCTAATATTGGTCTCGTGGCCGGCACCTCGCCGGGCATTGACCCGCGCTTTGCCCAAATTTTCAGCCGCCATACTTTGTCGGGAAAATATTTGGAATTAAATTTTAACCTGGTGCTGGCGCTGAAAGCCAACGGCCTGTGGGACAAAGTTAAAGACCAGCTGTTAACTGATTATGGTTCGCTGACCGACATTAAAGATATTCCGGAAAATATCAAAACTATTTACAAAGACTCGTTTTCCATTGACCCGCTGGCGTTTATTGAGGTGGCGGCGCGCGCCCAAAAATGGATTGACCAGGCCATCAGCCGCAATATGTATCTGACTACGCGCGACACCGACGCCATTATGAATATTTATCTGACCGCCTGGCGCCAGGGCCTCAAAACCACTTATTACCTCCATATGAAGCCGCGCCACAGCGCCGAGCAAAGCACCACCAAGGTTAACAAGTCAACGGCTATCGGCAAACTGGGTTTTGGCGCTGTTAAATTACCGCAGCCCGTAGCCGTGCCGGTGGTCTCAACTGTCATCACTAAAGACGCCTGCCCCTTAGACCCGATGGAAAGATTACAATGCGAAAGTTGTCAATAAAAAATAATTCACCCCGTTAAATAGTTCCTGCCCGTTGGCAGGAAATTTAACTGGGTAAAATCATATGATTTTAGGTAAACC
>JAKAEX010000051.1 GCA_021819805.1 bacterium
GCAGGCGCTCCGTTGCTGCTGGTGCCGCGCAATGTCGAGCAATATTTGGGGGCCAAACGGGTGGCCCGGCTTGGCGCCGGGCGGCGATCTGCTGTTAGTGGTGCCAGTCAGCGGCGAAGCCAGGCTGCAATTTAATGCTCATCGCATTTATCGGTATGACCAAATAATTAATTTGTTTGACAACTTTGAATTGATAAATTTTTCTTTGGTTGATGACAATAAAAATTTTATTAATAAGGCCAGCGAGTTTGAGGCCGACAAACAGAGGTGGGGTTGCGCCTGTTTTTGGTTTAGGAAAAAAATATGATAGTGGTTGAATTAATGGGTGGTTTGGGCAATCAACTATTTCAGTATGCTTTCGGTTTGTGGTTGTCTGACAAGCGACAGGAGTCGGTTGTTTGGAATGTTGCTTATTATGATAACCGCTTAGTTTATTGCTTAAAGTTTTTTAAAAATTGGCTATCCGGCAAGCTGAAAATTTTTATTCAAAATTACCGATCATTTGAATTGTTGAAGTTTAATTTGTCGACGATTAATCTGATAAAAAAAACAGCCGGCAAGACCGATATATATATTGACAAGGGTTCGCCCGATCAGCTTGTGGCCGATGTTTTAAATCGTAAAAATAATCACTTTAAGGGCTACTGGCAATATTATCAGATTTGTGCTGAAATAAGGGGTAAATTATTAGCAGAATTTTCTTTAAAAAAGGCCTATTTGCCTGATAGACGGATTGTTGATAGGGTTAAATTAGCCAAAAATAGCGTGGCCGTTCATTTTAGGCGGGGGGATTATTTTTCGAAAAACGGCGGAGCTACCTCTTGGAGCGCCGACCTTGGCGACTATTATAATCAGGCTATAGCTTTTTGTGAAAAAAAATTACAGCGGCCGTATTTTTTTGTTTTTTCCGATGATGTTGGCTGGTCAAAAAAAAATTGGCGCTGGGGAGATAATGTTTTCTTTGTCTCCGACAGCCATTTAAAAGATTATCAAGAAATTTATTTGATGAGTTTGTGCCAACACCAAATAATTGCTAATAGCACATTTAGCTGGTGGGGCGCTTGGTTGAATGAAAACAAAGACAAAATGGTTATAGCTCCCAAAACCTGGTTCGCTGATGGTTCAATGGCGCCACAAGGCTTGATACCTGACAGTTGGCTTCAGTTATAGAGACGGTTAAAATTTATTAGGCAGACAATATGAATGACGATTTTTTAAATAAGCCAATTTTATTTTTAATTTTTAATAGGCCAGAATGTACGGCCAGGGTTTTTGAGGCTATTCGGCGAGCTAAACCGAAGCAACTATTTGTCGCCGCCGACGGTCCAAGGCCGAACATCAGCGCTGATGCGGAAAAATGCGAACAGGCTAGAGCCGTCATTAACAAGGTTGATTGGGACTGCGAAGTTAAAACTCTTTGGCGAGAAGATAATTTGGGCTGTAAGGCGGCTATAAGTTCGGCTCTTGATTGGTTTTTTTCTCAAGTGGAAGCCGGAATTATTTTAGAGGATGATTGTCTGCCCAACACTTCCTTTTTTGGTTTTTGCGAGAAAATGTTGGAACTGTACAAGGATGATGAGCGAGTAATGATGGCTGGCGGAACCAATTATCTTTTTAATAAAGTTGAAATGGAGCAAAGCTATTTTTTTACTAGAAATTTTGCTATTTGGGGCTGGGCTACTTGGCGGCGCGCCTGGAAAAAATATGACATAACAATGAAAAATTGGCCAGCTTTAAAGCGTGCCGATTTTCTCAGCCATGTCTATAAAAATAAAAACGTGGCTAATTATATGGGTCGGCACTATGACTTAGCTTATAACAACTTAATAAATACTTGGGATATTCAATGGCATTTTTCTTGTTTGTCGGAGAGCGGTTTGTGTATAGCTCCTAAGTATAATTTAGTTAGTAATATAGGCGCGGACGGAACACACACGCCCAAAGCAGGAAGAAAGAATTTGGCCTTATTCCTGGAAACCAAAGAGTTGAATGGCGGTTACCTGGTTCCTCCGGTAGTGGTTTGTCCCGATTATGAGCTGGAAAATATGCAATTTAAGAATAGCGGCTTGGCTCGTTTTCCGTTTAAATATTACTTGACTTCGTCTATTAAGAAAATATTAATAACCTTAAAGTTATGGGAAAAATCGCAAAAACCATAAAACTGGTCAAACTTAAATTAAGAAATCAGCAAATTAACAAAAGAGTTAATCGTTTTATTGAACAAAACAAAGATAAGCCATTGCCGCCTCGGGAAAGCGACTTAAAACCGGAAATTGTAATTCCTTGCTATAATCATGGTCAATATTTGGAAGCGGCTCTCAAGAGCGTACCGCCGGGCGTACCGGTTACTATTATTAATGATCTTTCAACCGACAACAGCTTAGAGATAATTAAAGAACTGAAAAACAGATTTGACTTTAAGCTAATTAATAATGAAGTAAATTTAAATATGCACGGCAGCCTTAATAAGGCCGTGGAACTATCAAATAATAATTTATTTATCATGCTAAATGCGGATGATGTTTTAAATAATTTGACCATTAAAACTATTATGTATTTTTACGAGCAGCTGCCTACCATTAGATTGTTGGGCGGCGGCGCCCTGGCTTTTTCTGATGATAGCTGTTTAAGATTTAACCAAATTTTGCCGGACTTTTTGCCTTATATACCGAAACATAAAATTTATAATCAGACCAACGCTAAACACTATCAGCACATGAACGACATTAATATGACCATGTCCGGTTCGTCGTTTTTGAAATCAGCTTGGCAGGCGGTTGGCGGTTTTTATCCTTATAAAAAAAGAGTTTGCACTTATGATGACCGCGATTTTCATATTAGGGTAAGCTCTCTTTTCGATGTTGCAATAATCGAAGAACCGTTAGCTTTTTATCGTGTTAATACCGGAATCGGCGTTGGTCAACAATAACCCCATAGTAAGCGTATGTCTTTTATAAAAAACAAACTCAGGCAAATTTTTTTCGAAAGGAAAATTAGCAATTATTTTTCGTCTGATTTTAGTAAGCGAATTCTCATCGCTTATATTACTGAGCCTTTCTTAAAAAAGGATAATCACATTCATACCAATTTTGCTGAAAGTAAGGTTATCGCCAAAATTTTTAACGACCTGGGTTATATTGTGGATATTGTTAAATATAATTATAAGGGGCGCATTGATTACGAGAAATATGATGTTATTTTTGGTTTTGGGCCGGTGTTGTCAAATAGTTTTAAACAACCGAGCAAAAAAAATATTTTAAGAATAAATTATGCCACCGGTACCCATCCCCATGTTAGTAATCAAAGATGTCTGAAAAGAGCCAAAGATGTTTTTGCTAAGAAAGGGGAATATTTTTTGGCGTCGGTTAGATTGATTGATGAAGACTATTTATTGCAAACAACCTTGGTTGACGGCATTATCGTTATTGGCAATGATCTAATCGCTGACTCTTACCGCCAATTTTTCAGCGGCTCCATCTGCAAAATTCCTGTTTCCCATTATTCCCTTTGTGACAGCCGTGAGATAATAGCGAATAAAAATTTTGCCGAGGCTAAAAAACATTTTCTTTTTTTCACTTCAAGCGGCATGATTCATCGCGGACTTGATTTGCTTCTGGAAAATTTTTCCCAGCAAACTGATTTGCATTTGCATATTTGTTGCCCATTGAATTTAGAACCAAAGTTTAAACAGGCTTACGCCAAGGAGTTAGCTTGTCCCAATATTCACTATTACGGTTTTATCAACATAAAGTCGGAGACATTTAAAAAATTAATCAGCCAATGCGCTTTTGCCGTTTTGCCGAGCTGCTCCGAAAGTCAGAATAGCGCTATGATTAATTTAATGGGCAATGGTGGTTTGATCCCGATTTTAACCAAGGAGGTTGGCAACGACATTGAAAACATTGGTTTTCTTATTAATGATTTTAGCAATCAGGCGGTGGACAGGGCGGTTAAAATTGCGGCCGGTAAAGCCGATGATGAATTAAAGGAATTGAGCCAGCGAGCCGCAGATTTTGCTAAAACAGAGCACTCAATTGATTATTTCACGGTTAAATTTAAAGAGGCGATTAGCAAAATAATTAAATAGGCGGTTATAAATTACGACTATGAAAATTTGCCATGTTACCATGCATTATCAGCCGATAGTCGGCGGCCAGGAAGTTTATATCAAAAACTTGATTGATATTTTTGCTGAACACGGTATTGAGTCTGAAGTGATTCAGCCTTATAATTTTCGTTGGGGCGATCAAAACAACCAGACAAGAATTATTTATACGCCAGCCATCCCCAAACTACCGCTTTGGTTGAAATGGTTTGTCTTTAACTTTAGCTTGTATTTTTATAAAAAAAAATTAGCGGGCTATGACGCCTTAATTTGCCATTATCCGTTTCACTACCCCGCAATTAAATGGCACAAAAAAGTTATCGTAGTGTCGCACGGCATTTTATTTGATAAACAACTTAAAACCATTTTTGATAAATATTTAGCTAAGACCAGCCGACTGGTTTGTCATAGTCAATGCAGTGTGGTGGCCAATGATACTGATTTCTTAAGATTTAATGATATCGCCGTAAACCCGGGAGACAAATATTTTAGTGAAATTAAACCGGGGATTTGGTTTGTGCCCAACTGCATTGATACAAAAAAATATTTTGATTTGGGCGCTAACCGAGATAATAAAATCATTGTGGTAAGGAATATCCGCCCAGACCGAGGTATTGATTTAGCTATCAAGGCCTTTGCCCTGTTTAATGAAAAAATTAGCGGTTATAAACTGTCTTTTATCGGCTCGGTTGGTGATCCGGAATATTATAAACAGTGCCAGCAATTAATCGAGAT
>JAKAEX010000052.1 GCA_021819805.1 bacterium
AAAATATGGAAGACAGGCAGGCGCAAATATTAGCTACCCTTATTAAAGAATATATTAAAAGCGGCGTGCCGGTCGGTTCGCAGGCTTTAGTTGATAATTACGATTTGGACGTTTCTTCGGCCACGGTTAGAAACGAAATGGCCGAATTAGAAGCACAAGGCTTAATTGTTCAGCCGCACACTTCCGCCGGCCGCGTGCCGACCGAAGCGGCTTACAAATGGTATATTTCAAAATTAAGCGAACCGAAAGTCGGCGCGCGTGAAGCGAAAGTTTTGGCCGAGCGCTTGCCCGAGTCAACCGAAGCAGATTTTAAGCAGGCGGCTAAGACTCTGGCGCGGCTTTCCGGCTTGGCGGTATTTTGGGCGCCGGAGCGCCATAATGTTTATTATACCGGCCTTGCTAACTTGCTTTCTCAACCGGAATTTTTAAACAGTGAGTCGCTTTATGTTTTGTCCGAAATTATTGATAGTTTTGATGAAATTATTGGCGATTATTTCGATAAAATTGCCGACCAGCCGTTAATCTTAATCGGCTCTGAAGGTCCGTTTGGCGAAGGTTGCAGTTCTATCGTGGTCAAATACGGCCGCGGTAATCGCCAAAGCGCGGTGGGCATTTTAGGTCCGACTCGCATGGACTATGAACATAACTTAGCTTTAATGAATTATTTATATCGTCAGTTGATTTGAAAACGAGGATTTAAGATTTAGGATTTAAGATTTAAGAAAATTTTTATCTCGGCCTCCTAAATCCTAAATCATAAATCTTAAATCTATGTCTGAAAAGAAAGCGAAATTAGAAGTAGGAGAAAATGATAATAAGATAATTGAACTGGAAAATAAGTATATGCGCGCTTTGGCCGATTATCAGAACCTGCTTAAGCAAACCGCGCGGGAGAAAAGCGATTTCGCCAAATATGCCAACCAAGATTTGCTGATGGGCCTGTTACCGATTTACGACCACTTGAAAATGTCGCTCGCGCATGCCGCGGCCACGGATCAATGGCTGGAAGGCGTTAAGCATGTTTTAAACCAATTTAAAAAAGTTTTAACCGATAACGGTGTAGAGCAAATTGAAACAGTCGGTAAGAAGTTTGACCACAACCTGATGGACGCGGTGGAAAGCGAAGACACTGAAGAAATGGATAAAGATGGACTGGTGGCTAAAGAATTAAAGGCGGGTTACAGCTTAAATGGTAAAGTTATAATTCCCGCTAGAGTGGCGGTTTATAAATTCACCCCGTGAAATAATCCCGCTCAAGCGGGATTCCAGCGAAGCTGGATTTCACTGGATAAATAATTAAAAATTGTTTAAAAATTTTAAATTTTAAATTAAAAATTAATAAATCATATGAGTAAAATTTTAGGAATTGATTTAGGAACAACTAACTCGGCGATGGCTATTATGGAGGGCGGCGCGCCGAAAATTTTGGAAAACGCCGAAGGCAACCGCACTACACCGTCCATTGTCGCCATTTCCAAAAATAACGAACGGCTGGTCGGCCTGACGGCCAAACGCCAGGCGGTGACCAATCCGGAAAACACCATTTCCGCGGTCAAGCGCTTAATCGGCCGCGCTTTTTCCGACCCCGAAGTTCAGCGCGACATTAAGACTTATCCTTATAAAATTAATCAAGCCGGAACCGGCGTGAAGGTGACGATGCAAGGCAAGGACTATTCGCCGCAGGAAATTTCCGCCATGATTTTAGGCAAACTTAAAGCCGACGCCGAAGCGAGACTCGGCGAAAAAATTACCGAAGCGATTATTACCGTGCCGGCTTATTTTGACGACAGTCAGCGCCAGGCGACCAAAGACGCCGGCCAGATTGCCGGTTTGGAAGTTAAACGCATCATCAACGAACCGACGGCGGCCGCCTTGGCTTACGGTTTTGACAAAAAGAAAGGCGAAAAAATCGCCGTCTACGATTTGGGCGGCGGCACTTTTGATGTCTCCATTTTGGAAGTTTCGGAAGACACCGTGGAAGTTAAAGCGACTAACGGCGACACCCATTTAGGCGGCGAGGATTTTGACCAGGAAATTATCAAATATATTATTGACGAATTCAAGCGCGATCAGGGTATTGACCTAAGCAAGGACACCTTGGCCTTGCAGCGTATCAAAGAAGCGGCGGAAAAAGCCAAAATTGAATTATCAACCACTCAAGAAACCGAAATCAACCAGCCCTTTATTTCAGTTGGCGCGGACGGCCCTAAGCACTTAGTGATGAAAATCAGCCGCGCCAAACTGGAGTCGCTGATTGGCCAGTTGGTAGATAAAACCATTGAACCCTGCCGTAAGGCGCTCGCTGACGCTGGTTTGAAAATTAGCGATATTCAGGAAGTGGTTTTGGTCGGCGGTATGACGAGGATGCCCTTAGTACAAGCGAAAGTCAAAGAATTTTTCGGCCGTGAACCTAATTTAAGCGTTAATCCGGACGAAGTCGTGGCTTTGGGCGCGGCCGTACAGGCCGGCGTTTTGCAGGGTGATGTTAAAGATATTCTACTGTTGGACGTCACGCCTTTAACTTTAGGTTTGGAAACTTTGGGTGGGGTGGCTACGCCGTTGATTGACAGAAACACCACCATCCCGACTTCCAAGTCGCAGGTATTTTCCACCGCCGCTGATTCGCAAACCAGCGTGGAAATTAATGTGGTACAGGGCGAACGCCCGTTAGCCGGCGATAATAAAAGCTTAGGCCGCTTTATTTTGGACGGCATCCCGCCGGCACCGCGTGGCATACCGCAGGTGGAAGTGACTTTTGACCTTGACGCCAACGGCATTTTAAATGTCAAAGCTAAAGATAAGGCCACGGGCAAAGAGCAGCATATCACCATTACCGCGTCTTCCGGCTTATCTAAAGAAGAAGTGGCCAAGATGAAGCAAGAAGCCGAACTGCACGCCGAAGAGGACAAGCAGAAAAAAGAGCAGATTGACACCAAGAACCAAGCCGAAGCGGTAGTTTTTCAAATGGAGAAACTCTTGAAAGACGCCGGCGACAAAATTCCGGCGGCCGATAAAACCGAACTGGAAACTAAGCTGAAAGAATTAAAGGACTTAACCAATACCGACAAATACGACGAAATCAAAAAAAAATTGGAAGAAGTTAACGCGGTGGCGCAGAAAGTCGGTGCGGCCATGTATGCTTCGCAACAGGCAAGCCCAGCACAACCGACCGGTGAAGAACCGAAAAAAGATGAAGGGCAAGGTCCCGAGCCCGTTGAAGGAGAGTTTGAGGAGAAAAAATAATTTAATCCCATGTCTATTAATGGTAAAGATTTCAGGGATATCAAAACCAGCTTTTGTTTTTTAGACGAAACAGGATTGTTATATAGTTCCAGGGATAGATACTTTGCTATTGGTATTTTAAAGACAGACAAGCCGCAAAATATTTATAATCGTATTAGGCAGTTAAGGAATTCTTTAAATTATCGGGAGGAGCTCAAGTGGACAAAAATTGATAGAAAAATAAGATTTACTTTTGCCCGTCAACTTATAAATATTTTTTTGTCGGAGCAAGCCGAATTTAATTGTATTATTTTAAATAAGGACGAATTGGATTTCGGTAAGTATTTCCAAAATGATTTATATAGGGTTTATAGAAGTTTTTCTGTAGCCTTATTAAAATTAATTTTAGGTAACACACCTGACGAAGTAACGATGGTTTTGGCTGATGATTATTTTACTCCCAGAGGTACAGATTTGGAGGATAAAATTAAAAAATTTGTTAACGATCATTACAAAAAATTTATTATCGCCGGTGTTTGCCAAATTGACTCCAAGTCTTCTGATTTATTGCAACTGACCGATTTGTTGTTGGGAGCAATTGTATCAGATTTAAAAAAAACCAAAGGATTAATAACAAAGCAAAATAGATATAAAAGAAGTTTTTTGAACTTTCTTTATCAGAAACTGTCAATAAAGAAGTCGTTTTTTATCAATCAATTTGGGTTTTTTACTAGAAATTATGTTTTATCAGGTAATAAAATAAGAGCTACGGTTTTTGATTGTAGAAGGTCAAGAGTTAAAAAATTTAATTGTAAATAAAAAAACAAGCCATGGCCCACGACGGGCGACGCTTGTTTTTATTAGGTACTATGAATAATAGCACCATAATAATATTATGGGGCATAGGAAGAAAGTTGTCAATATGTAATGTTTTTATTTAATATTAAGCAAAAATATGTCAAATGAGAAGCAACAGCAAATTCAAATTGCTGACAATATTCCGGGAGCGGAATATACCAATTTCGCCAATATTAGCCATAATCAGGAAGAGTTCCAGATTATGTTTGCCAATGTCATGCCGCCCTCGGGCCGCGTCGTGGGCAAGCTGATTACCACTCCGGGCCACTTTAAGCGCATTGTGGCGGCCATGACCGAGAACCTCAAAAAGTATGAGGAACGGTTTGGTATGATTAAAGATGTGCCGGGAATTGAGGAAAAAGAAATCGGATTTAAAGGCTAAGACGAGCGACAAACAACAAACAGCAAACAACAAGTCCGTTATTCGTCGGGGAGTTAAAAATTGTTGTTTGTTATTTGCTATTTGTTATTTGATTAAAATGGGAAAAGATTATTACAAAATTTTAGGCGTGGATAAGGGCGCGAGCGAAGAGGAAATCAAAAAGGCCTTTAGGAAGCTCGCGCACGAACACCACCCGGATAAAACGAACGGCAACGCTGATAAGTTCAAAGAAATCAACGAGGCTTATCAGGTTTTGGGCAACAAAGAAAAGCGCGCTCAGTACGACCAGTTCGGCTCCACTTTCTCGGGTGGCGGTTTTGGCAATGGCTTTGGCGGCCAAGGCGGTTTTAGTTCACAGGGTTTTAATATTAACATG
>JAKAEX010000004.1 GCA_021819805.1 bacterium
AAAATGTCATTAGTGCCTTCAATTTCCAAAGAAGGAACTTCTTTAAGCGCCTTGGAGTCAATGGCCTGCGGGACTCCGGTGGTATCTACCAATATCGGCGGTTTGGCTGATTTGCCGGCTTTGCGAGTTGAGGTTAAAGCTGAACCGATGGCCGAAGCTATGATTGAGGTAGTTAATAATTGGCAGCAGTATTCCGTTAAACAAAAAGCCGAAACGCAAAAATTCAATCTTGATAACTGGGCAGCAGCTTGGTTGAGAGTTATAAGAGATATTACTAAAATTAATTTGTAAAAAATGAAATTAGCTATTGTTCTGGGAACCAGACCAGAGATCATCAAGTTAAGCCCTATCATCCGTTATTGCGCTAACAACCAGCTGGATTATTTTATAATCCACACGAATCAACATTACAGCGATAACATGGATAAGATTTTTTTTGAAGAGCTTGGTTTGGCCGATCCTCAATATAATCTGGGAATTGGTTCCGGTGAACATGGCGCGCAAACTGGCAAAATGCTAATGGCGATAGAAAAGATTTTATTAGAGATCAAGCCAGACTTGGTTTTGGTCCAAGGAGATACTAATACTGTTTTAGCCGGCGCGCTCGCGGCCGCTAAACTGCAAATTAAAGTCGGCCACGTAGAAGCAGGCTTGAGAAGCTACGACCGAACGATGCCGGAAGAAATAAACAGAATAATAGTTGATCATATTGCTGACTGGTTATTTTGTCCAACCGACAAACAGGCCAAGATACTTTTGAGCGAGGGAATAGCCAAGGAAAAAGTATTTATTACCGGCAACACTATTGTTGATGCTGCTTTACACAATATTAAAAATATCAACCAAGAGTTGTTGTTAAAACATAATCTAAAAGAAAAGCAATATATTTTATTAACTATGCACCGACCATCCAATGTTGATGACAAAAACGTTTTAGCCAAACAATTAAATAATATTTCTCGGTTAGCTAAGGATAGGGGTTTGGAGGTTGTTTTTCCTCTTCATCCCAGAACTCTGAAAAATATTCAGACCTTTGAATTAAGTTTGCCTGGCAATATCAAGATAATTGACCCTCTGGGTTTTATTGATTTGATAACTTTGGAAAATTTCGCCAAAATCATATTAACGGATAGCGGCGGCATTCAAGAAGAAGGTTGTATTTTGGGCGTGCCAACTTTGAATTTGAGAGACAATACCGAAAGGCCGGAATGTGTTGAGGTGGGCGCCAGTAAAATCGTCGGTTCGGATTTTGATAAATTATCAAGGGGTTTTGATTTCTACAATCAAGAGCCTAATTTCAAATGGCAAAACCCTTTTGGTGATGGCCAGAGCGCTGCTAAAATTATGAAAATTTGTCAGAACGATTTTAAATTATAATTATTTTAAATTAACAATATGAAAACTGTTTTAATTACCGGCGTCTTGGGACAAGATGGACCATATTTGGCTAAATTTTTGTTGGAGAAAGATTATAAAGTATATGGTTTAATCAGGCGATATACAAATCCGAATTTTTCTAACTTGGATTATTTGGGTATAGCCGACAAAATTGAATATATTCAAGGCGACTTAACCGATGAATCATCTTTGATGAACATCATAAAGACGATTAGGCCCGATGAAGTTTATAATTTAGCCGCTCAATCTTTTGTCGGCTCTTCTTGGAATCAATCTAAATTAACCACAGAAATAAATTCCTTAGGCGTGTTATACTTATTAAATGCCATTAAGCTGTTTTCACCCATAACTAAATTTTATCAAGCTTCAACTTCTGAGATGTTCGGTAATAGCAGTATTGATGGCTTGCAAAACGAGGAAACGCCTTTTCACCCCCGAAGTCCTTACGCTATATCAAAATTATACGCTTATTGGATAACTAATAATTTCAAGGAAAGCTATGGCACGTTTTGTTGTAATGGCATTCTGTTCAATCATGAAAGCCCAATCAGGGGCAAAGAGTTTGTAACAAGAAAAATCACTGATGGTGTCGCCAGAATAAAATTAGGACTGGGCGATAAAATAAGGCTGGGTAATTTAGACAGCCAGCGAGACTGGGGTTTCGCCGGGGATTATGTTGAGGCAATGTATTTGATTATGCAGCAAGAGTCGCCGGATAATTTTATTATCTCCACGGGTGAAACGCATTCAGTTAGGGATTTTTGCGAAGCGGCATTTAATTATGTTGGTATTAAAGACTGGGAAAAATATATTGTCTTAGATCCTCAGTTTAAAAGGCCGGCCGAGTTATTTGCGCTAAAAGGAAAGTCAGACAAGGCAAAAAATGTTTTAGGCTGGGAACCAAAAGTAAAATTCAAAGAATTGGTTGAAATGATGGTTGATGCTGACTTGGCCAGATTAAAAAATAAATAAATTGTTTCAGTAAAGAACAAACCGTAATTATTAAGTTAAATTATGTTTCAGCCGAAGATTACTATTATTACCTGTACTTATAATAGCGCTAAAACCTTGCGAGAGACTTTAGACTCGGTTAAACGGCAAACTTTTAGAAATTTTGAGCATCTGTTTATTGATGGTGGTTCAACTGACGGCACTTTGGCCATCATTAAGGAGTATTATGAGCAGCCGGCCTTATTGGTTGGTAAAGACAAGGGCCTTTACGACGCTTTCAACAAAGGATTGCACAATGCCACTGGCGAGATTGTCGGCTTTTTGCATTCTGACGATATTTTTTATGATGAACAAGCTTTAGAGCGGATTGCCCAAGCCTTTAAAAATGAAATTGATTATTATTGCTCCAAGATGATAATTTTTGACGAAGAATTACGGAAATCTTTTGCTGTTTTAGGCGCTAAGCCCCACCGGCAGACCTTGAGAGATCAATTGTATAGTTCAACTTATTTTGCCCATCCGACTTATTATTGCACCAAAGAAATTATTAAGCGTATCGGTGATTTTGATTTGTCTTACAAAATAGCAGCTGATATTGATTGGCTTTATCGTTTAGAAAAAACAACCGATAATTTTTATTTTGACGATCAACCTTTAATAAAATTCAGGGGCGATGGCGGAACCAGCGCCGGCAATTATTTTAGAGGCTTGCGAGAAGAGTTTGCTATCAGGTTTAAGGCTGAAGGATTGTCGATGTCCCTACTCACCGTTTACGCATATCATTATTTTAGAAGATTAATCAGATATTGTTTGGAGGTATTTAAATTAAATAGCGTAATTGCGATTTGTAGAAAAATTATTTTATTTGGCAGACGAAGTAAATAAAACTATTATGCTGAATAACTTCATCCAAGCTGAAAAATTTTATACTGTTAATTTTTTTGAACAACCGCGTCTGGGCGGCTGGAACTTGATTCCGATTTTGTGGGTCATTTTAATGCTTATCTGGTTGGGTTTTTATCTTAGCCATATTAACGCAGATGGCGACAAACAGACTTTTACTAAAAAAGCGTGGTGGCTATTATTTTTGTTTTGGCTGCCAATCGCTTTGTCGTCCTGGCTAAGTTTGGGCAATTTTTGGTTAACGGCCAGCCGTAATTTTAACCAGCCGGTAGATGATCAGCGGCAAGCGCGGTTATGCGTTTTAGACGCTAATCAAAAATTTAATGGAGCTTTTTGTGCGATTGGCCAGACGATTCAAGCGGTCAAAAAAAATGCAGACCAACCGGCTTCCATTTGTTTTTTGGCCGGCACAGAGCCAAAAATTTTTTTGACCTACGGTCTTTATCAAAAATTTGATTTGCCGATTGATTGCCAAAAGGCCGACTATCTTTTGGTTTTCGCCAGTTTGGATAGAGTTATTTATACGCCCGAGAAACATGTTGTCTATTCGATTAAGAATGAAACTGACTCTAAAATAAGTTCAACTGATTTAGGCGTCTTTGATAGCCCGCAAACTTTAAGTCCCAAAGTTTTTCTTTTAAAAAGATCAAAGTAAGCTTATGATTATAAAAATTATTTTTTTCTTTATCTCTTTAATCTTGCCCGGTTGGCTGCTGCTTAAATTATTTTGGCCCAAGCAAGTAAATGGTGTTTTAAAAACCCTGGCTTTGGCTTATGGCCTGGGCTGGGGTTTGATTACGGTTCAAGCGTTTATAGCTTTTTTTTGGCTGAAATGGCCGCTCGGCAATTGGCTGATTTGGCTTTGGGCGATTGAGGACTTGCTGTTGCTGGCAGCTTATTTGGTTGTTAAGCAAATAAAAATTAGACAATTGCCAATTTCTTGGCGCGGTTTGAGCGGCTGGTGGACGGAATTTAAAACTTGGGCTTTGGTGGAAAAGTTTTTATTATTGATAATTTTATTGTTTGCAGCTGTGGCTTTAGCCAACGGCCTAAGCGATGTTTTGATTGCCTGGGACAGCGTAGTTAACTGGTCGCTTAAAGCCATGGCTATTCTTAAAAACCAGCAAGCAATCTTTGATTCTGGCCAAAGTTCATATTGGCTGAATTTTGCTTATCCAAATTATCCTTGGAATATTTCTTTATCTTTCGCTTGGCTGGGCTACTGCTTGGGCGGCTTTAATGAGATTGCCAATAATTTATTATACTTTGGTTTTTATTTAGCTTGCCTTGTTTTGATTTATGATTGTCTGCGGCAGTTTTGCCAGCGGCGCGTGGCTTTACTGTTTACTATGTTCGCCGCTTCGTCCGGGTTGTTTGTTTATCACAGTTTTAGCGCTTATGGCGAACTGCCGTTGGCTTTTTTTGCTCTGGCTGGCTTTAGCTTGCTTTTGGGAGCGATTAGACGGCCCGCCAAGGCCGCCTGGCTTTTGGCCGGCATAATTGGCGGCTTAGCCACTTTAACCAAAAATGAGGGCATTTTTTATGTTTTGGCCGCTCCCTGGCTAATTTGGTTAACCGCCAAAGGACTGGCTAAACGGGAGCTGTTAAAACGTTTGGGACTTTATTTAGCCGGCTTCATTGTCTCAAGCGGCGCTTGGTGGCTGTTTAAATTGGTTAATCATTTGGGTATCCAAAATACGGATAGCGGTTTTGTTTGGCACCCGGAAAGTCTCTTGTCTATGTTGAGTTTTTGGACGGCCTATAGCGACTTTAATATTTTTTGGCCGATATTATTTTTCATTTTAGTTTATAATTGGCGGCAGATGACCAAGCAGCGATTATTGAGGTCGCTCTGGCTTTATTGGTTGGCCATAGTGCTGTGTTTTATTTATGTTTATGTTTTTTCCAAGGCCTATGTTTATGCCCTAAACTGTACCACCATCTCAAGAAACGCTTTAACTTATTTCCCCATTGCCGTGATTTTGGCTGGTTTAACCTTTGATAGCAAGTTGTTGTCAGGCGAGACAATTGAAGAACCGGCTATTGATGAGTCCGAGACTTTGCCAAACTGGCTGGCGCTTAAGTTTAGCCAAACGCCTTGGCTGGTTAATAATAAAAAAATAATTAAGTTCTTGGTTGTCGGCACGCTGGGCGCTATAATTGATTTTGGTTTGTTGGCTTTGTTGGTGGAAATTTTTCATTGGCCGCCTTTGGCCGCTAATACCGTGTCTTTCAGCGTGGCGGTCGTTAATAATTTCTTGTTGAATAAATTTTGGACTTGGCGGGACGGCAGCTTGGCTTATAAAAAACAATTTGCCAAATTTACTTTCGTTTCCGTTGTCGGTTTATTAATCAGCACTTTATTGCTTTGGCTGTTTATCGCTATTAAGTGGCATTATCTGCTGGGCAAGGTTATCACAGCCATCATCGTGGCTTTTTGGAATTATATCATCAACGACAAACTTACTTTTTCTGATAAAAATAATTTATGAGCAACGTAGCGACCAGGGGTTCGGGTTTGTTGGAGGGCTTTTTGTCAAAACAAAGAGCTGTTTTGGCCAAGAAGCAACTTAAAAATTTAGCTGAGCCAAACCGGCTTTTGGACATTGGTTGCGGCGCCAACCCCTTGTTTTTAAGAATTTGCGGTTTTCGTGAAAAGTACGGAATTGATCCATCTTTGCTCAACGAACAACTTGACGATTTGATTTTATCCAGGCAAGCTTTTATCGGCCAAGCCTTGCCCTTTGCCACTGATTTTTTTGACGGCGTGAGCGCCTTGGCCGTGCTGGAACACTTAGACTTGGCCAATAACAAGTTATTGTTAAGTCAAATTTTTAGAGTTTTACGTCCAGGCGGCAAATTAGTTTTAACTACGCCAACGCCTTGGACTGATAAACTTTTGCGTTTTTTAGCTGAAATTAATTTGGTTAGCAAGGAAGAGATAATGGAACATAAGTCTTTATTGTCTTTGGATTTGTTAAAGAAATTATTGATTGAGGCTGGTTTTCAACCGGAAAATATTAAAGGAGGTTATTTTGAATTAAGTATGAATCAATGGCTAACAGCCATAAAGTAGCTTTATGAAATTAAGCATAGTTATTCCGGCTTATAATGAAGCCAAAACTATTAAGGAGGTTTTGCGACAAGTCCAGGCAGTTAATTTGCCAGCCGATTTGGAGCGAGAAATCGTGGTGGTTGATGATGGTTCCAAAGATGGCACTGTTGATGTTTTGCGCGCTTTAGCCGATCAAGATATTAAACTTGTCTTCAAGGATAAAAATGAGGGCAAGGGTTCGGCGGTGCGCCGAGGTTTTCAGGAGGCGACCGGCGACATTGTTTTAATTCAAGACGCTGATTTGGAATATAATCCGGAAGAATATGCCAGCTTGCTTAAGCCGATTTTAGACGGCGATGCAGATGTGGTTTTCGGTTCGCGTTTCATGGGCGCTCAAGCCAAGCGTGTTTTATTTTATTGGCACTATTTAGCTAATCGCTTCTTAACCAACTTATCCAACGCCCTAACCAACTTGAATCTAACTGACATGGAAACCTGCTACAAGGTTTTTACTCGGCCGGTGGTTGATGGCTGCAAAGATAAATTAACGGCCAAACGCTTCGGTATTGAGCCGGAATTGACCGCTTGGGTGGCGCACGGCGGCTATCGGGTTTATGAGGTTGGTATCGGTTATCGCGGCCGAACTTATGCCGAGGGCAAGAAAGTAAATTGGCGAGATGGCCTGGCCGCTTTGTGGTTTATTGTAAAATATAACGTTTTTTCGAGAAAAAAATAAACCTTTGTCTTTCTAATTCAAGGTTGTTATAATAGAGAAAACAATAACATCATTTTTATGGTTTGGTTTTATGCGGTTTTTGTCTTTATTTTCGGGGCGGCCATCGGCAGCTTTTTAAATTGTCTGGCTTGGCGTTTGTATCATAATGAAAGCTTGTGGGGACGCTCAGCTTGCCCCAAATGCCATAAAAAGATTTATTGGTATGACAATGTCCCCCTGCTCAGTTATTTGGCTTTGGGCGGCAAGTGTCGGCACTGCCGGCAAAAAATTGCCATCCAGTATCCGCTGGTGGAGTTAGCCACGGCTTGTTTGTTTTTATTGGCCTTTAGTCTTCATTTTTTCGGCAATGAAGTTGATTTGTTTTTAACTTTCAGCTCACGGCCCTTATGGCTGATGGTCCGCGATTGGCTGTTAATTAGTTTTTTGGTGGTAATTTTTATTATGGACTTGCGCTGGTACGTGATTGTTGATGAGATTAGTTTGCCGGCTATTGTGATAATTTTGTTGATTAATTTGGCTTTGGGTATGTCTTGGACCGCCCTGCTTTCTTCGGCGATTATCGGCAGCGGTTTTTTTGCCTTGCAGTACGTAATTTCCCATGGTCGCTGGGTAGGTAGCGGCGATATCCGTTTGGGCGCTCTGATGGGCGTGGCCTTGGGCTGGCCGAAGATTTTAGTGGCCTTGATGCTGGCTTATCTGGCCGGAGCCTTTATTGGTGTTTTCCTGATCGCCTTTAAAAAGAAACATTTAAAATCAGCTATTCCTTTCGGTGTTTTCTTGGCGCCGGCCACTTTGGTGGCGCTGTGGTGGGGCCCGGCTCTTTGGCAATGGTATGCCGGCTTACTTTTTTAAATTTATAAATTAATAATTTTTATAATATGTCATCAGACAATGAACAGACCAACAGCAAGGCTAAGTACATCTTCGTCGTCGGCGGCGTTATGTCCGGCGTCGGCAAGGGTATTACTGTGGCTTCTATCGCCAGAATTTTGAAAAGCAAGGGCTTTAAAGTAAGCGCTATCAAAATTGATCCCTATATCAATGTTGATGCCGGCACCATGAATCCGGTGGAGCATGGCGAAGTTTTTGTGACCGAAGACGGCGATGAAACCGACCAGGATATTGGCAATTATGAACGTTTTTTAAATGAAAATATTTATCGCGAGAATTACATGACGACCGGTCGGGTCTATCAGACGGTTATCCAAAAAGAAAGAAATTTGGAGTATAAGGGCAAGTGTGTCCAGGTGGTGCCGCATATTCCGGCCGAGGTGCGCGACCGCATTGAAGCGGCCACGGCTAAAACACAAGCCGAGATTATGTTGATTGAAATTGGCGGCACAGTGGGCGAATATGAAAATTTATTGTTTTTGGAAGCGGCTCGTTATATGCATTGGGAAAACCCGGGCGATGTTTTGTTTGTGATTGTCAGCTACTTGCCGATTCCGTCCAAAGTGGGCGAGATGAAAACCAAGCCGACTCAGCACGCGGTCCGCGCTTTAAATGCGGCCGGCATTCAGCCGGACTTTATCGTGGCGCGTTCGGAGGTTGATATTGATGAACCGCGGCGCAAAAAAATATCAATTTTTTGCAATGTCTCCAAAGAAGATGTTATTTCCGCGCCCGACATTGAAACGGTTTATGATGTGCCGATTAATTTTGAAAAAGATAATTTAGGCGAGAGGATTTTGAAAAAATTCGGCCTGGAAGCGCGCCAGAAAGATCTGATTGATTGGCGGGCGATGGTGGATAAGTATAAAAATGCCAGCAAGCGCGTCAAAATCGGCATTGTCGGCAAATATTTTGAGACCGGCGATTTCTGTTTGTCTGATTCTTATATCTCGGTAATTGAGGCCATCAAACACGGCGGCTTGGTTAATGACTGTAAACCGGAATTGACTTGGCTCAGCGCTGAGGATATTGAAAAAAACGGCGTGGAGCATTTGAAAGATTTTGACGGCATTATCGTGCCGCAGGGTCGGGGCAGACGCAGCAGCGAGGGCAAGATTAAAGCTATTCAATTTTGCCGCGAAAATAAGGTGCCCTATTTTGGTTTGTGCTACGGCATGCAGATGGCAGTCATTGAATTTGCCCGCCATGTCTTGGGTTTAGAAGGCGCTAACACCGAAGAAGCCGACCCTAATTCTCCTCATAAAGTTATCCACATCATGCCGGGCCAAGCAGAGTTGATTGCCAAGAAAGGTTATGGCGGCACCATTCGCTTGGGCGGCTGGCCCTGTCAGATTATTAAAGGTACACATTTAGCTAAGGCTTACGAAGCTCTCAAGGGTTCGGTTGAAACCGTGTCTGAGCGCCATCGCCATCGCTACGAATATAACAACGCTTATCGCGAACAATTGGAAGCGGCCGGTTTGCGCGTCGCCGGCACCTCGCCGGACGGTCAAATTGTGGAAGCCATTGAAATTACCGACCACCCCTTTTTCATTGGCACCCAGTTTCATCCCGAATATATTTCCCGCCCGCTTGATCCACACCCCTTATTTGCAGAATTTGTGAAAGTGTGTTTGAATAACAAAAAAGTATAATAATGTCGCACTTTTAAAAAAGGATTTTATCATGGCAGAAAAAGAGATTTCTGAAACTGAGTTATTTAATAAGATGTTGCAAAACGTCAATGAAAGGTGCAGGAGCGGTAAAGAAAGTTTTGGCGATACCGGAGAAGTGCTTGAACGCTATGAGAAATTGGCAAGAGACACTATCGTGACGCCGTCCTTTATGCGCGAACCAATGACCATTTAAAAAATAAAAAAAGACTTCCTAAAGCGGAAGTCTTTTTTTAATTGATAGTTTAAGCCTTGGCTACGCTTACAACGGTACTGGCCTTTAACTTGCCATCATGCTTTAAAAGTTTTTTGTTGCCGAATTTTACAACACCGGCAACGCGAGAATACAGAGTGTCATCCTTGCCTCGCAAAACATTGGTGCCGGGATGATATTTAGTGCCTCTTTGGCGGATAATAATTTGTCCAGCATTAATTTTTTCACCATGATTGACCTTGACGCCCAAACGTTGTCCGGCGCTGTCGCGGCCCAGTCTTGTAGAGCCGCCGGCTTTCTTATGTGCCATAGTTTTTCTTTATTTTTTCAATATTTTAAATCAAGAGCAGTCGGGGTTTTGCTGTTTGTATTTCTGCAAAAATACACAAAAAGCCAAAGCTGCTGTTCCATATCATAGCAAAGACCTTGGTTTTTGTCAATAATCAGTCTTGCTTTTTATGTTGCTTTTTGAGTTGGCCAAGACTAAGATTAAATCAGTGATTGATTCTTTAACAATTGAATAAACTTTCGGTAATAAATCTTTTTTCACAATTTCGGAGATATCATGGCGAATAAGAGCAAGGGAAAGAAAGGCCGGAAATCGGTTAGAAAACGCCCTGGGGATAACAAGATTAAAAAACCTATCCCTGCCAGGCACAGCCAAACTAATTTGTCCAAACAGCTTTATAGTAAGGGCAATTCATTTATTAATCATACGGCCACAAAGGAAACCGTTTTGCCGGAGCTAAAAAATAAAAGCACCGAACGGGTAATAAGCAAAGAACCAACAGTGGAGATTAAGCAGCCGACCGCCAACGCGATTATTGTTGACACTAATATTTTAATCCACGATCCAGAGTCAATTAATGTTTTGAGAGAAGGTGGGAAAAACACTCTGTTTATTCCTTTACAGGTTTATTTGGAATTGGACAATTTGAAAACCAAACCGGATATTGGTATTGACGCTCGCGATAGCATGAGGCTGATAGAAAAAATTATTCGCGAGGAAAGACAAAACGGCAATAGCAAATTCAGTTTGCAAATTATTGAAAAAACCGAGTGGTCGGGTTTGGAGGGCTTGCCCCAAGCGAAGCCGGATTGTGTTATTTTAGCCACGGCCAATTGGGTGCTTAACAATAAAAAAGAAGGCTTCAAAAGCGTGAAAATGTTATCTCGCGACAGCCTGGTTAGAACCCTGGGTATAAATTATTTGTTAAAAAATAATTTAGTGATAGAGGATTACTATCAGGATCAGTCAGCCGGACTTGATTATAATAATTTGCCGGAAATCAATGTTAATCACAAGCTGATTAAATCTCGAGGCGGCGATGATTTTTGGTTTGACTTAGACAGTTTAAACAAGGGTGATAAAAAGAAAGTGGAGTTGGTGGCGCAAAATGGCGGCGTGGTTTGCTTTAGCGATTGGAACGGTGATTTTCACTTTGCTCCAACTAAGAACAGCCCATTCAAGGCTTCATTTGCTGCTATCAGGAAAGATAACCGCTTTAAGATTATTGATACGGATATTTCCGCTTTCAATATTAAGCAATATTCTATTAACGGCGATGGACCGAATTGGGCGCAAGTCGTTGCCCTGGCTCAGCTATTAGACCCGGAAATTAGTGCGGTTTTTATGGCGGGTGGAGCCGGTACCGGCAAAACGCTTTTAGCCATGGCGGCGGCTTTGGAACAGCTTGATTCTTATGATCGAATTTTGGTGTCCAGGCCAGCTATTCATTTAAGCGGTGAAGATAATCATGGTTTTTTACCGGGAGACTTAAACAAGAAAATGAGTCCTTGGCTTAAACCTATTTGGCAGGCCCTAGATGAATTAAAAGAAAAAGAACAAAAAACTTTTAAGCACTTAAAGTACAAATACGATAAAAACAGGCCGGGCGAATCCAATTTAAGTTTTATTGAAGAGCTGAGAAGGGAAAATAAATTATCAATTGAATCGCTTGATTACATCCGCGGTCAAAGTATTCGTAAATCATTTATCGTAATTGATGAGGGACAAAATTTAACCCCCCATCAGATTAAGACAATTATTACCCGCAGTGGCACCGGTACTAAGATAGTTTTCACCGGCGACTTAAGTCAAATTGATCGCCGTTATCTTGATAGGCGATCCAGCGGTTTAGCATATGCTATTGAACGTTTGACTAATATTGAAAATTTGGACGATGGGCGTTTGGCTCAGTATGTGTCTATGATCGGAGCAGTTAATTTTAAAGATTCGGTGCGTAGCGACTTGGCTCGCTATGCCGAAATGGTTCTTTAGGGAAATTTTTTTAAATAACAATAGAGCCGTTTTTAATAAACGGCTTTTATTTTTGAGCAAGTCTCTTGACACCCCCTGTAGGTGTATGGTATGCTTGTCTTTATGAAAACGCCCAAACAATTAATTAACAACATTATCGGCCAATTAAACGGCATCGGCCGAATGTTGGACGAAGGCAAGGACTGCCTGGAAATTTTAATCCAGTTAAAAGCCGCCAAATCAGCCATGGACTCCTTGTCCAACAAGCTGATTGCCGGCGATGTTTTGAAATGCTCGGCTAAATTAAAAAACAAGCAAGATGCTCACAAGATTACCATGTTGTTGGAAGAATTAACTAAAAAATAATTTTAAAATATTTTTATGACAAAACATTTTACTGACGATAATTTTGCGGCCGAAGCCATTGAGGCTTCCAAGGCCAAACCGGTGCTGGTTGATTTTTTCGCCGTCTGGTGCGGACCATGCCAGATGCAAGCGCCGATTATTGAGGAAGTGGCCGAGACCATCGGCGATAAAGCCGTGGTTGGCAAATTAAACACTGAAGAGGCCATGAAGACCGCTGAAACCTACAACGTCATGAGTATTCCGACTCTGATTATTTTTAAAGATGGCAAAGAAGCCAAACGTTTTGTCGGCGTCCAGATGAAAGACGATTTATTGGCTGAATTAAAAAATTTAGCTTAATTTTATAAGCGTCCCGATAATCATCGGGGCGCTTTTATTTTTGTGAAATTGCCAAAAAGATTTTGGTGGTCGCTCTTGCCGCTTGTGGCGGCGGCCTTTTATTTATGGCTGAACAGCCAGCCCTTGGCTTTGTCGCCCCAGCCCGGCTTGGCCGACAATGGGCGGCTGAAAGTAAGTTTTTTGGATGTGGGGCAGGGCGACGCGATTTTAATTAAAACTCCGGCCGGCCAAAAAGTTTTGATTGATGGGGGAGAAAACCAGGAAAAATTATTGGCCGATTTGGCCGATGAGTTGGGCTGGTTTGATAAGCGTTTGGATTATGTAATTTTAACTCATCCGCACGCCGACCACGTCAAAGGCTTAAACGGTTTGTTTGGGCGCTGGCAAATCGGCCAGGCGGTTGGTACTCTGCTTGAGCATACTTCCTCGGCCTATGATTTTTGGCTGAATAATTTAAAGTCTAAGCAAATTAAGATAGTTCGCTGGCGTTCGCCGCAAACCTTAGAATTGGATAATGGTATTAGTTTGCAGGTTTTAAGCCCGACTGAAAGTTTTTTAAAACAGGGGACGTATAATTTAAATAACAGCTCTTTGGTTTTGCTGTTAACTTACGGCCGAACCAAATGGCTTTTAGCCGGCGATGCCGAAACCGAGGTTGAGCAAGATCTCTTGGCGCGCGGTGTTGATATCAATGCTCAAGTGCTTAAAGTGGCGCACCATGGCTCGTCAGGCGCCACCAGCCAAGAGTTTTTAGCCGCAGTCGGTCCGCAAGTGGCGGTAATTTCGGTTGGTAAAAATAATGACTTCGGCCATCCGCACGAGCGAACGCTTAATCGTTTGGAGCGGGCGGGCGTTCAGATTTTAAGAACCGATCAAGCGGGGACGATTAGTTTTTTGAGCGACGGACAAACTTTGGAATTAATAAAATAATACTTATGTTTAAAAATAGATTTTGGCTTTGGCCCTTGATTATCGCTGCGCCATTTTTTTTGACCGGCTGTTTTAACAAAACCCAAGCGCCGGCGCCGGTAGTTAAAACCGGCAATCAGACAATGGCTGAAGTGGCCAAACACAATAATCAAAATGATTGCTGGACGGTTATCAGCGGCAAGATTTATAACACCACCAGCTTAATCGGCCGGCACTCGGGCGGCGACCAAGCGATTTTGGATTATTGCGGCAAGGATGGCACAGAGGCTTTTGATAAAAAGGGCCAGCGCCAAGAGCCGCACTCTGATCAGGCGAAAGAGATTCTGAAGCAATTTTATATCGGCGATTTGCTTAAATAAGAAAAAAGAAAACGGGCCAGTTTAATGGTCCGTTTTAAAATTTTAGATTCAGTTTATTTTACCCGTGTTGTGCCAAGGAGGAAAATATTGGCTTTGCCATTATCTATCGCCTTGGTGGCGGAATCAAAATAGTCGGAACAAATTGATCTCGCTTCATCGCCGGTAATTTCGGTTAACGACTTAAGATCAATTCGATCGCTATTATAGGAAGTAATCAGCCTTTTTCCTGAATCAGCCTCATTGGCAAGTTGTTCTCTTATGGTGGCCAGATCTTTGGTCACCAAGTAAAACCAGGCTTTAATGTGGGAATTGCTGTTATCGATTAAAACCTTAGCGTAAATTGCCATGATTTCTCTCCTGTTTGTTGATGAACAATTAATTGTTAATTATTTATAATAAATCATATTATTGCTTATTTGTCAAGATATTGCCAATAGGGGATAAAAAAGTTATGATGTTGAAAACTAAATAGAAATTTTATGTATCATGAAGCAACCAAAGAAAGAACTTTAGTCATTATTAAGCCGGATGGCGTTCAGC
The DNA here is from genome assembly GCA_021819805.1 of bacterium. Taxonomy (GTDB): domain Bacteria; phylum Patescibacteriota; class Patescibacteriia; order Patescibacteriales; family Patescibacteriaceae; genus JAKAEX01. The sequence continues at coordinate 14,616 of JAKAEX010000004.1, forward strand.
GCTCGTTAATTGGTGAGATTATCAAACGTTATGAACAAGTCGGTTTAAAATTGGTCGGTTTGAAATTCTTAACCCCAACAGCCGATATGGCCAGAAATCATTATATGGTTGGCGGCGAAGCTTGGCTGGAGGGCGTTGGCCAAAAAGCTATGGCCGCCTATGAAGCCAAAGGCGAAAAATCGCCTTTTGCCACAGCTCGAGAATGTGGCGAAGCGGTTTTAGAAAGAAATGCCAAATATTTAAGCGCCGGCCCGGTGGTGGCGATGGTTTGGCAGGGCAATCAAGCCGTACCCTTGGTTAGAAAAATTACCGGCAGTACCGAACCATTGTCTTCTGATGTTGGCACTATCCGCGGCGATTTTACCTTGGATTCTTATAAATTGGCGGATATTGGCAGTCGTAGCGTGCGCAACTTAATTCACGCTTCCGGCAACACCGAAGAAGCGGACAAAGAAATGGCCATTTGGTTTAAGGAAGAAGAACTGGTTAATTATCGCCTGATCGCCGAAGAGATTTTATACGATGTTAATTTAGACGGCATAAAGGAGTAAGTTATACCCTGTAATAATTCCAGCCTCGCGGAAATAACAAAGAAACAAAAACAGATGCCTTACAGCGTTTGTTTTTGTTTTTAGCCGTTTACCTTAAAATTACTTAATATTTTTTCCACCTTTTGTAACCAAAAGGTGGAGCCAAAAGTTTGCGAGCAGAAAAAATTAAGCGAAATTTTACGCTCCTTGGCTGGCCTCAGCCCAACTCGCTCCGGCTCAAACAAGGGCTTCGGCTTAACCGCCAAGCTCGCTTAAATTTCCGCTTAATTTTTGAGGCTCGCAGGATTTAATTAATAAAATAAATGGGGCGCCAATCAGCCAATTGGCGTTAAATATTTTTGAGCGAAGCTTACATAATTTCATCTGTCTGAACGTAGTGAGTTATGAAATTATGTTAGCGAGAGCGAAAAAATATAGCTAATTGGCTTTAAGGCGCGATTTTTTGCTCCACTTTTTTCTAAAAAAAGTGGAAAGAAAACAAAGTTAATGGGGATATATTAAAATATTATAATTGTGAGTAAGCTTTAATTATTTTGGTTAATTGGCCAGCCTTTGCTATAATAAAACCATGAAACAAAGAGGTATCTTAAGCAACTTATTTAAGCCGAAGCTATGGTTAAGCTTGGGCTTGTTGGTTTTATTGATTTTTTTGTTAAGCCAATTGTTTTCTTCCATCGGCAAGCGCAGCGAGGTTGATAAAGAAATTGCCTCATTAAAAGAAGAAGCGGCCAAAGCCGAGTCGCAAAACTCCCAGTTTAAAAAGATGATTGAATATTTGGAATCTGACCAGTTTGCCGAGGAGCAAGCCAAACTAAAGCTTGGCTTGAAAAAAGAAGGCGAGCAGGTGGCAGTGGTCACCGGACTGGATAGCGCCACCACCAGCACTTCAACTGCTTCTACTGATATTTCAACCACGACCGCCTTGGGTAGTAATTGGCAGCGTTGGCTTGATTATTTTTTATCGGAAAAATAAAACAACCCATTGGTGGGTTGTTTTTTTGAGCCGAGAAGGGGACTTGAACCCCTGACCTATGCGTTACGAATGCATTGCTCTACCAACTGAGCTATCTCGGCGTTTTTTAAAAAAATTCTTAAGATACCGTTGCTCCCCGCCCGCAACGCCTGAGCAAGCTCATGCTTGCGATGGCGGGCGGGTACCAATTGAGCTAAGATGGCTGGTGTGATATAATGTAATTGTTATATTATTATATTGTCGTTTGGCTGATTAGTCAAAACTATTTTTTTGTTTATCTAAGGTACAGATATCTCATATGAAACTAAGTTGGAAATTAATCATAATTACTTCAGTTTTTTTTGTCAATTATGTTGCGGCCGGGCCGCTCTTGGCCGCTGAGGTTGGTTTTGGCGCTTATCAGGGCTCACTGCCGGTTAATCCTTTATCCAATCAAGCGCCTTTAGCGCAACAAACCGTGAATTTGCCGGTCGGGAACTTTGCTCAAGCTCAGGTTTTTAACTTTTTTGATAATCAGCTGGCCGTGAATTTGCCGGCTAATTTTGTTAGCGGCGATAGCGATCTGACAGTTAAACAATTTGCCGATGGTCCGGAATTGCCTTGGAACCTGGATAAGCTGAGTCAGATTTATGACATCAGTCTGTCCCCGGCCCTTGGTTTTGACGAACAAACAGCCATGACTATTAGTTTGGCCTACACCGCCGATAATAATTATTTCAAACAAGTTTATTATTTTGACCAAGACTCGGGCGGTTGGAAGGCTGTGCCCACCACTGATTTTCCCAAAGAGCATTTGGTTAAAGCGGTTATTCATCAGACAGCCGTGCAGGTGGCGATTTTTGCCAAACCGGGCGTGCTGACGGTCGGCAAGGCCAGTTGGTATAAATATAAAAATGGTTTGTTTGCCGCTTCGCCGGATTTTCCCAAAGGTTCTCGTTTAAGGGTGACCAACTTGGATAATGATAAATCGGTTGAAGTGATAATTAATGATTGGGGGCCTGATCGCGCCAGACATCCGGATCGCGTGGTTGATTTGGATAAAGTAGCCTTTAGCGCCATTGCCGACACGGCGGATGGCGTGGCCAATGTTATGGTAAGTCCAATTGAATTAGCTACTGATCGCGATGGCCGCGTGCTGGGGGTTAAAGCCGAAAGTTTGGCCAGCAAGCCGGTTTTGAGTTCCAGATCGGTGGTGATTATCAACGAAGCAACCGGCCAAATTATTTTGGACAAAAACAGCCAGACCGATTTGCCCTTGGCCAGCTTAACCAAAATTATGGCCATGCAGGTTTTCTTGAATACTGAACCGGATATGAACAAAAAGGTTGCTTATAAATTACAGGACGAGAAGTATAATTATCTTTATTGCAAAGTCGGGGAGTCAGCCAAGGTTAAATTGAAAGACGGCGAGAAACTTACCATTAAAGATTTGTTTTACTCAGCCCTGGTTGGCTCAGCCAATAACGCCGTGGAAAGTTTGGTGCGCGTTAGTGGTTTATCGCGGCCGGAATTTATCAAACAAATGAACGAGCAGGCTCAGGCTTGGGGCGCGACTCACACCAAATTCGTGGAGCCGACCGGCTTGTCTTCAGCCAACAAAACCACAGCCTTTGATTACGCTTTAATTTTAGGAGCGGCCTCTAACAATCCTTTAATCGCTCAAGCCAGCGCCACGCCCAGCTATACTTTTAAAACCGCCGCCGGCAAAAACCACACTATTAAAAATACCAACAAATTAATTATTGAAGCGGCGCAAAGCAATTTGCAAGCGGAAAAATTTCCGATTAGCGCTTCCAAGACCGGCTACTTGGCCGAGGCCGGCTATTGCTTGGCCACGCGCATTAAGCTGGGGGATGATTATTACATAATTGTTACCTTGGGTTCGCCCACGCGCGAAAAAAGCTTCAATGAAATGGCTGACTTAATCAGATATATGGATAGAGTTATTTAGGTTTTTATGATTAAACTAAAAAATGTTTCAAAATTTTACGATCCGAATGTTGTGGCGATTGACGACATTAGTTTTCATATTAAGCCGGGGGAGTTTGTGTCCTTGGTTGGCCAGTCGGGCACCGGCAAAACCACTTTGGTTAAATTGTTAATCGGCGAAGAGAGGATTTCGCGCGGCGAAATTTTTGTCGGCGGCTGGAACATTACCAAAATCGGCCAGTCCGATATCCCCTATCTGCGCCGCCAAATCGGCGTCATCTTTCAGGATTTTAAATTGTTGCCCAAAAAGACTTTATTGGAAAATGTGGAGTTCGCTTTGCAGGTTTGCGGCAAGCCCATGGCCAAAATTAAAAAAATTGCGCCGCAAGTTATTAAAATTGTCGGTTTAGAAAATAAAATGCACCGCTATCCGCACGAAGTTTCCGGCGGTGAAAAACAGCGCACGGCCATCGCCCGTTCTTTGGTTTATCAGCCGAAAATTTTATTGGCTGACGAGCCGACCGGCAACTTGGATTCCATTAATGCTAAAGAGATTATTGATTTATTGTTAAAAATTAACAGCTTTGGCACAACTGTCGTTTTGGTTACCCACAATCGCGACATTGTTAATAAACTGCGACGGCGCGTTTTAACTTTGCACGAAGGCCGGCTGGTCTCGGACCAGGCGGTCGGCAAATACATAATCTAATATGGCTCACTTTTTATTATCATTAGGACGGGTTATTAAATTCAGCTTTCAAGATGTTTTGCGCAACATCTGGCTGTCTTTGATTACGATTATGATTTTGATTTTAACCCTGTCCTCGGTTAATTTGCTATTAGCGGTGCGAGCCATCAGCGGCGCGGCTATCGGCACGGTCAAAGAAAAGGTTGATATTAATTTGTACTTAAGAACCACGGCCGAACATGACAAAATTATGGCGCTTAAAGCGCAAATCAGTTCCTTGAGCGACGTTAAGGAAGTCCGTTATGTTTCTCAAGACGAAGCTTTGTCGGTATTTCGCCAGGAGCACGTCAACGACCCGCAAATTATTGAAGCTTTAAAAGAATTGGACAAAAATCCCCTGACGCCAAGCTTGGTTATCAAGCCGAAAAATTCCGATAATTTCAATGACTTAATCAACGAGCTTAATAAGTTAGAAAGCCCGATTATTGAATCAAGAAACTTTGAAGACCATCGCTTGATGCTGTCAAAAATCAATGCCATTACCAAGCGCGTTAGCGACACAGGCTTTGTGGTAAGCTTGGTTTTTATGTCTATTACTTTGCTGGTAATTTACAATACTGTCCGGGTCGGCATTTATACCCATCGCAATGAGATTGCCATTATGCGCTTAGTCGGCGCCTCCAACCGTTTCATTAAAGGTCCGTTTTTGGTGTCCGGCGTAATTTATTCTTTAATCAGCATGCTGGTGGTAATTTTTGGCTTTTTCCTGTTTTTAAATTTATTACAGCCTTATCTGGAGACATTTTTCACCGGCTATAATTTTAATATCATTTCTTACTTTACGACTAATTTTTGGCCGATTTTCGGCTTGGAGTTTTTGGCCGCGTCGGTGGTTAATATGTTAGCCAGCTTGGTAGCCGCCAGCAAATATTCACACGTCTAAGTCAAAATAAAACCGCCCCAAGACATGGGGCGGTTTTTTTGTTCTTTAAATTTACTTAGTGTCATTAATAAAGCCCAGTTGGATTGTATCAATAATTAAAATACCGGCAGCAATTAAAAAGAGATCGGGGATATTCATAAACTTTAAACTTACAAAAGCCAGCAAAGAACCGATTAGCCAGCCCAAACCTCTGGACTGGCGAAATAAATTAATCAGCCCAACATCTTTGGCGCTGATTTTTTTGTAAAAATAAATTTCTTGCATGCTTTCGCTTAAAGCGGCGCCGCAGCGGCTGAGGAATAATAAGATTGTCCAGAAAATAACGCTATGGCTCGTGCTTAAAAAGATTATAGTAGCGCTTACCGCCATAATAACATTGCCGGACATCATCATTTCTTTTTCGCCCCAGTAGCGGTCAGCCAGCAAGCCGGCCGGGAATTGCAGAAAAACAAAAGGCAAGAGCATAAAGGTAAAGATGATGCCGATGGTCTGCCAAGAAAAGCCCAAGCTGTTATGCAAATAAATCGGCAAGTAGATAACGGCCAAGGTATAAAAAATGTTTAAAACCACCACCGACACCATTGAAGCTAAGACATCGTGCTGATGGCTCAGTTGTTTTAAAGCCGGCAAAAAGTTAATGTTTCTGGCTTGTTTGTCGGCCTTGGCGGGCTGTAAAACTTTTCTTTTAAACAAAACAATCAAACAGAAAGCCGACAAGAGCAAGGCGCCGGCCAGATAAATGCGGTGGTAATTATCAATTCCGACAATTTTGCTCATTAAAAACGGCGAAGCCAACCAAGCCAGGTTAATAGCCGTTAAATAAATGGAGCGGATAAAGCCGGTAATTTTGTCTGTGGAAATTTTTTCCAGCCAAATATCCAAAACAATCAAAAGAAACAGAAAGCCCAAGTAGCGGACAAGAAAAAAACCAAAAACCAAAGTCGGATTTTTAAGCAGAGCCAAAGCCAAACTGCAAATAATATTGATTATTACCAAGCTTAAGCCGGTTTTGTAAAGCGACAGTCGGCTGATAATTGGCGGCAGCCAGATTGATAAAATAATAGAGGCGGCGGCGCAGGCGCCGATAATCAAGCCGATATAAGATAGGGAGAAAAATTGGTTTAAAAAAGACGACTGGACATAGCCCGCCAAGCCGTCAGCCAGCGATAAGAGAAAAACCAATAAATAGATTAAGCCAAAACCGTAGACCCTCCTTGTTTTTTTCATAATTATTTCCGTCGTTTATGTTTTCTGAAAAAATAAGCCAAGAGCGCGATGAAGACGATAATGATAATCGTCCAGCTTATTTCTTTGTAATAAAGATAAAAACCGATGATAGCGTCTTGATTGGCGCCAAAGACATAACCCAGGGTTGTCAGGATGGTCATCCAAATCAGCGAGCCCAGCGCCGTGAAGAGAATAAAATCGCGCAAAGGCATGCGCGCCAAACCGGCCGGAATGGAAATCAAATGGCGGATGACCGGCACCAGGCGTCCCAAGAAAGTTGAAATGCGTCCGTATTGGTTAAAATAATTTTCGCTTTTCTCCAATTTTTTCGGTGTCAAAAAAACCAGTTTGCCCCAGCGGCTGTCGGCAAAAGAGTAAAGAATGGCTCGGCCCAAGGTATCGGCCAAAAAATAATTAAATAAGGCGCCCAAGCAGCTGCCTAAAGTGCCGGCGAGGATGACTAAGACAAAATTAAGCTGGCCTTGGCTGGCTAAATAGCCGGCCGGCGGCATAACTAATTCTGACGGCAGGGGAAAGAGTGAGCTCTCAATCGCCATTAAAACAATAATCGCCCAGTAATCCAGGGAGGAGAAAAGCGATAAGAGCCAGTGGGCGGCGTTTAAAAACATAAAAATTTAATGTGGAGTTTGTCCGCATTTTATGCTTATATTATAGCTTGTTTAAACTGCTTAGACAAATAAGCTTGACGAAGATAAATATTTGTATTATTTTGTCAGCAATAGTTCTTAAATAAATTAATAATCCACAAACAAACGAGGTCTAAAATGTTTTCAAATGAAGCTTGGCAGAAAGTTCCGACTTGGATTAAAGTTATTCTGATGGTGTTGTCTGTTGCTGCAGTTAATGCCTATGGCGTTAGTTTTCATGATTTGCTCTTTGTGGTTGGCTTTTTCTTTTGCACCGGCTTGCTGAGCACTTTGCTCTGGGACAAAAAACATTCTTGGTATTTTTGTTTCGGCGTTGGTTTGGCTGGTATGTTCGCCACCGGCCTTAATCTTTATTTGCTTATGCCCCTTAAATTCGGGTCAAAGATTGATAATGGTTTAATAGTAATCGGTATGATTTGTTTAATAGTGTTTTATGGCTTTGGTTTGTTATTGGGTGTTTTTGGCAGTATGCAAAAGCAAAAACCAACTCAGTCAAATGACTGATTGAATTTGCCTTAGACGCCGGAAATAGCCTTAGCTAAGTAATTTTTAAGATCCGCTTGATTAATAGCGGATTTTTTTATAACCTAAAGGTGTGTTATAATTTTATAAATTAAGGGTTGGAGGGCATATAGACCCCTCCCTACCCCTCCCCTTGGTAAGGGGAGGAAAATTAAAGAATATGCTGGGACCAAGCAATGATTACATCTCTTGGGATGAGTGTTTTATGCGAATGGCGTTTTTAATCGCCTTACGCTCCAAAGACCCCAAAACTAAAAACGGGGCCGTGGTCGTTGATTCTAAGAACGTCGTGGTTGGTTTGGGCTATAATGGCTGGCCCAGAGGCATTGCCAATGACGCCCTGCCCTGGGATCCCTGGGATCATCAAGGCAGCTGGGTGGGCACCAAATACGCCTATGTTTGCCATGCTGAAGAAAACGCCATTTATAATGCTAACGCCAAAACCGAAGGCTGCACGCTCTATTGCACCCTGTTCCCCTGTAATGAATGCGCTAAAACCATCATTCAGATGGGCATTAAAGAGATTGTTTTTGACAGCGACAAATACCACGATTCTGACATGTCGCTGGCAGCCCGCCAACTGTTGGATTTGGCCGGAGTTAAATATCGTCAGTATTCTCTTGAAAAATAGGAAAATTCTTGACTTTTAGGGCAAAAAAAGTTATTATCCAAGAGCCTTTTTGGCTAATTTTTAATTTTAAAAAATTATTTTTGGGTCGGTACCAAAGCGGTCAACTGGGGCAGACTGTAAATCTGCTGGCTCACGCCTTCGTAG
>JAKAEX010000053.1 GCA_021819805.1 bacterium
AATTAACTATTTATTGGTTTGGGGTATTTCTTCTAATTTAACAGATAAAAGCTTACTAACACTATCATCCCCCATAGTAATACCATAAAGCACGGTTGCCCGTCGCATCATGGCTCGATTATGGGTAATAGCAATAAATTGAGTTTTATGAGACAAATCATCTAAAATTTTAGCTAAGCGCTCAGAATTAGCCTCATCCAAGGCGGCATCAACTTCATCTAAAACCACAAAGGGCGAAGGGTTGGCGCTGATAATGGCGCAAATTAAAGCGATGGCTGTTAGGGCGCGTTCACCGCCGGACAGCATGGTTACTGTCTGAATTTTCTTGCCTGGCGGTGTGGCCACAATATCAACGCCGGCCAAGCCGACGGAATCGTGCCGCGACAAAGCTTTTAATTTTTTCATAACCTTGTCTTTAAAACTCAGCTCTTGAGCCTCCCCTGATTCACCATCAGTCTGATCCATTTCTTCGGCCATCACTTTAATAATCTTGGCGCTACCGCCATTAAACAAAATTTTAAAATATTCTCCAAATTTGTTTTCAATAATTTTGAACTCCTCATCAAACCTGGCCTTAATGATGGTGTCCAGCTCGGCGATTATTTCTTCCAAAGATTCTATGGTCGCCGTTAAATCATTAACTTGCGTAGAAATAAATTCAAAACGAGTTTTGGTTTCGGCATATTCTTTTTCAACCTCAGCATCAATTGAACCAATGGACTCCAATTGGCGTTTTAGTTGTTTGATTCTCTCATAGGCCTCATCCAGAGCCAAGTCGCCACTGGCTTTAAAAGTTTTAAGCGCCGACAAATCAAGCTCGTTTTCTCTAATTTCTTTTTCCAAATCTTCCAGCCTGGTTTCGTGGCGAACCGCCTCAACCTTGCCTTGATTAAGCCGGTTATCTAACTGATTAACTTCAGCCTGTAAAAGCTGTAAATTTTTTTGCAGTAAAAAAATGTCGGCGCGCTTAGCTTCCTGGGTTTGCTGCAAACTGGAGAACTGCTCCCCGGCTTCCGCCAATTGAACGTTAATTTCCGTTAGCTTTTCTTCCAAAGCTTGTCGTTCTTTTTGCTTGTCAGCCGAACCAACTTGCGTCTGCTGCTGTTTCAATTTTTTATTAATACTGTCCAATTCATCGCTAATCTGCCGCAAGCGGCCAGCTAATAATTTTTGCCGTTCCTCTTTGGTTTTTAAATTCAATTTAACCTCGTTAAAATCTTCAAATAAAAGTTCGCGCTTAGCGGTTGTTTCGGAAATTTCTGCCTGAAACTCAAGCAAGGTCTGGCCAGACTCAGCCAAAGAGTCGCCCACCAAGTCTTTAAGCTCATGTTTAATTTGCGCCAAAATTTTCCTAACCTCATTTAGATCCTGATGAACTTCAGCCGCTTCCAATTTAGCAATTAAAGCCGTAAGTTTTTCCTTAATGGCCGCCTCGCTGGCCGGCGCCTTATGGCCCAAGGCCGATAACTCCTGGTTAAGTTTAATCAGCTTGTCGGTTAAATCTTTTTTGTCTTGCTCCAAAGCCGTAAACTTTTTTTGTTCACTAACAATCTCCGCAGCCAGGCTTTTAGTTTCCGATTCTAATTTATTTTTATCTTCAGTTAGCTCTCTTTGCTTATTATTTAAAAATGACAAATCAAATTTGCCCTGGCCTTCCAGCTGAACCTCTAACCAGGCATCCAGCTTGGCAATCTGGCCGGTTAGGGCGTCTTTTTCTCTCTGCAAATCGCCTAAGCGTTTTTGCCAGGCGCTGAAATCGGCCGAGCCTGAATTCTGGCGCTCCAAAGTTGAGAGTTCTTTTTCCAAGGCTTGCAGTTTTTTTACCTTATCGCGCTTAGCGCTATCTGCCTCCAAAAAAACAGTGTTGGTCTCATCAAGTTTTTTATTTAAATCCTGCCATAGCCGTCCGTAATAATTTAAAGCCAAATCATTAAACTCTATCTGTAATTCTTCCTTCTTTTCAAAACGCGCCACTTGGCGAGTCAGAACTTTTAAGCGCGGTTCAATTTCAGCCAAAAGCATTTGGCTTTGGCTCAAGTTTTCCAGACTCAGTTTTAATTTATTCAAAGAATCCTCACGCTTAATTTGATACTGCTTAACGCCGGTCGCTTCATCAAAAAATTCCTTACGTTCAGCCAGCGAGGTGTTCAAAAAATTTTCCACCATGCCTTGGCCGATGACCGAATAAGTTTTTTGACCGAAATTAGCTTTGGCCAAGAGCATTTGAATATCCAACAACCTAACCCGATTACCGTTCAATAAATATTCGCTCTCCCCATCGCGAAATAAACGCCGGGTAATAATAATTTGATCGTATTCCAAGGGCGCCTTATGGTCTTCGTTATTTAGAAATAAAGACACCTCAGCCATGCCGAGTTTGCTCTTTTTATCCGAACCGGAAAAAATAATATCCTCGCTTTTTTTACCGCGCAGGGTTTTCATTGATTGCTCGCCCAAAGCCCAGCGTACGGCATCGGCGATATTGGACTTGCCGGAACCATTAGGGCCGACAATTGATGTTACCCCCGCCCGACCATCAACTTTGCCCGGAAAAATCAAAACATTCTTATTGGCAAATGACTTAAAACCCTGAATTTCCAACTTCTCTAAATACATATATACATAAATAAAGGCCCCATGCCTCTTAATGTATTTTATAATAAAAAGAAGGGAAAATCAATCAAATAAAAGAAATAAAAAAAACACGTGATAACAACAATTTACCACGTGTTTGGTTTATTTAGATATTTCTTCAGCTGAGAGCATAAAGAAATAATGAGAAGACTTGAGCGTAAACGCCAACGATGAACATCACCAAAACCAAGCTATCCACGGTTTTGACGAGTGTCGAGTCCCTTGCTTGCGTTTGCTCTGCTGGCGCGCATTGGCCATCAGCACATTCCGGACCACAGTCGGGCCCACAGTTCGGAGCGCACTCCGGACCGCATTCAGGACCGCAATCTGGCCCACAATTTGAAGCCTCTTGTAAAAGTTCTGTCATAATTTTGTTTTTGTTTTTCGATTGAAGCGCGAGTCGTGGCAAGTCTGCCTGATATCCTTCAGCGACTTGGCCGAGCTGTCGTTTCTAAACCGATTAATGTTTAAAATATAAAAACAACCCTTTGGTTTTGTTTAATTTTTTTCAAATAGTCTTTAGTCTTAAAGATTATCTTTGCTAAAAAATTAGCCAATGATATTTAATACTTTAATAATCTCTATCTCCTATCTCTTTTGAAAATTAAATAGCCAAATAGCTGTTTTGTTTTTTAAGGTGCGTATATTAATTTATAAACTTACTCTTTTTTGTTATCCTTTCTCCATCATATAGATAGCCTTATTGTTGTTGCGCAGCAGATTACCGCCAACATCATCTAAACCGCGATAAACCAGGTTTAAAATCAAGGCAGCGGATAAGACAATAAAAAAAGCAATGAACAGGCTGAGTAAGAAATTCTTATCACACAACCTTTTCACTGCTTTATTTTTAAGCAATTGTTTGTTATTACAGGCTTTTTGATTCCAAACAAAAAAACCTTGTGAAATTTCCGCGAACTTAGCCATATTTTTGTTTTTGTTTTGATTTTCGCTCTCTTATTCTTTTTTAAGAGAGGTTGTTTTTACCTTATATATACAGTATAGCACACTTTTTGATAAAAATCAAGATCAGGCAACTCGATTAAGCCCTAATTTAAGGCTACGGCTCGGTTGCGGATTATGTTTTTCCGGTTTGGCTAAGATAATTTTAACTTTTCTGGCCAATTCAGTCGGCGTCAGGTTTGATTTAACAAAATAACCATCCGCTCCCTCTTTTAAGCCTTGGTCAATTTCATCGCTTTGTCCTAAATTGGAAAAAACGTAGATTAATAAATCTTTGGTTTTGGGGTCAGACCTTAATTCATCCAAAACTTTAAAGCCATTCATCTTGGGCATCACCAAATCCAGAAGCACCAGGTCCGGCATTTTTTCTTTAATCACTTTTAAGCCGTCTATACCATCAGCGGCAACATAAACATCATAACCTTCGGCTTCAAATTTAACCTTGTACATCTCCAACAAGGCCGGCTCATCTTCAATGATGCAAATCTTTTTAGACATACAGTCTTGAGTAAAAAGTTATAAAGTTAAAAGTCATAAAGTCTTTATTAATCCGGAAATTAATCTGGAAATTTCCACAACATCTTTCTGCAAAAATAAAAAATTTGTTTCTTTAATATAATCCAAACGATAAGCCAAATACAACATTGATCTAACCTCACCGCACGAACCCTTGGCAATGTAAAGAAAGTTTCTAAACTCCTTATCAGTTTGCCGCTCAAAACCTTCAGCAATATTATTCATTATAGAAACTGCTGCTCTTTTTATTTGGTCGTTGAAACTATAATCTTTACAAAAAGCAAACTGTTTATAAATATTTAGGGTTAGTTTGCCGGCTTTTTGCCAGGCGATAATATCCTCAAAACTTTTAATCAACATTGCTTTATAGACTTTATAACTTTACACTTTCGACTTAACCCTTTTTCTCTTTAATTAGAGAAAGCCATCAGTCTGTCCAATCTATTTAAAAGATTGCGAGGCGTAATATGAGACTTAACAAAATATTGTTTAGCGCCTAATTCAAAAACTTTTTCCATATCATGGCGCTGGTCCAAATTGGACAGCACACAAATCATCATGTGGTCGTTCAAGCGGTGGCATTTTAATTTTTTCAAAACTTCAAAG
>JAKAEX010000054.1 GCA_021819805.1 bacterium
CATTTTGGCATAATAAAGAGGCACGACAATCAATAGATAATAACCCAAAACAACTGCCGCCTGATAATAACTAAACTGCCACTTTTTTTTCTCCAGCCAATCAATCGTCCAAAAAATCAAGGAAACGGTCAAGCCGCCCACCCATAAGCCAATAATAGAATCGTCCACGCCTAAATATCGCGACAGGCCGACGCCGCCAGCCACCGCAATCGTGCAAATCGGGCAAATAGCCAAGGTGGCTTTGGCCCAGGCCAAGGACAAAAGGCTGCTAATGGCAATAAATTTCTTATTTAATTTCATAAATAATTATTTAGTTTTGAGTTCGGCTTTAAAAAAATCAATAATCGGCGTGTCGCCGTTAAGGCATTGGCCATCGTGCCACAAAAGCGGAATGCCAACGCTGGCCTTATCCAAACCGCAGGCCTCGGCTCGTTTTAATAATTCTTCCCGGTTAGTGTCATTATTATAAACCTCTTTCTTTTCAAATTTAATTTTTGACTCAACCTGATTGTCGCTAAAATATTTTTCCACATTGGCGCAATGCGGACAACCATCGCCATAATAAAAAACCAAGCCTAAGTCGCCCAAAACCGGCGGCACGGCCGCTTGTTTTTCAGCTCGCAAAGCCCACACGGCTCCGACTATCAAAACAGCGGTAATAATCGTGGGAATTAACAGTTTTTTCATATAAAAAATAGAGGTTTAAAATCGGCTTAATGCTCTAATCAGTTTAAACTAAAATTCAAAAAATTTCCAGTCAGGCCAAAAATATGATAAAATAGATTTTATGACTTGGCTAAAAGACATTTTTGAAGACAGAAATTATCTCATCATGATCTTGGTGATTGTGCTTGGTTTTGTTTTCTTAAAATTGGTGCTTTATCTGATTATTTCCAACCTGCTAAGGCTGGCTCGCACCACTAAAAACAATTTTGATGATATTTTGGCGCGCGGCCTAAGAAAAATCCGCTGGCCTTTTTTGCTTATCTTATCGCTCTGGCTGGCCACCAAATATTTAAACTTGCCGCTCGAGATCAATAAAACTTTTGACGCCCTAATGATTGCTATTGCCACCTGGACGGCTATTAAAATCAGCAACGTAATTATTAGAGAAGCGATGGCCAGACAACAGGCGAAAATTGACGGCGCCAAACCGCTGGCCGGCTTCTTCTCGGTTATCCTGAAAATTATTTTGGGCCTAATCGGCTTGCTGCTGATTTTATCCAGCTTGGGCGTTAATGTAAGCTCCTTAGCCACCGGCCTGGGCCTAAGCAGCGTGGTTTTAATTTTCGCTTTGCAAAATGTGCTTTTGGATATTTTCAGCGCCTTGTCGCTCTTTTTGGACAAACCTTTTCAGGTTGATGATTTTATCGCTATCGGCGCCGACAAAGGCTGGGTTAAAAAAATCGGCCTGCGTTCCACCCGTTTGGAAACAATTGATGGCCAAAAAATTATTATCAGCAACCGCTTAGTTACCGGCGCTGTTATTTATAATTTGGAAACCGTCAAAGAACAGCTGGTTAAATTCACTCTAAAACTTGACTACAAAACTTCTTCCACCAACTGTCGCGCCGCCTTAAAACTAATTAAGGAAGCGATTGCTTCAACCGAATATGCCCGTTTCAAGCAAGCGCATTGGCTGGCTTTCGGCGACTCGGCCTTGATTTACGAAACAGCCTACTGGGTTAAGGGCGCGGACGCCAAACGCCAACTTGACGTTCAGCAAGCCATTAATTTTAAAATTAAACGAAGTTTTGAACAAAGCAATATTAACTTAGTTCACTAATCGGCTTGGCCGACATAACAAATAAGCAAAGCGGTGTTTTTATAAACATCGTTTTTATATTGTTTGATAATATCTTGGTAACGACCGCAAAAAAATCTATCGCCAAGAATAAAATTTTTAAGATCAACCCAATAAGGGTCAATATTATTGCCCGCATCAAAAACCAAATAAACCGGCTGTTTGTTTTTAATTAACTCCATCTGTCTTTGTTGCAAACGGTTAATGGCCTTAAAAGTAATGGGAGATAATTTAAGTTGGGGATAATCTTTAGCAAAAACCTGAATAGCCGTGCCGGGATTACCCCACTGCGAATCATAAAACAGCTGACCGGCCGGCAAAGTTTTTAATTTATCAATTAGCCTGTTAATACCCAAGGGGCTAGCCCAGCTGTCCCCTATTTCTAAAACCGACATGTCGGTTGCGCCGAATCTAATCAATGGCTGCCAATTTTTACAAAACTGAACCACAGCCAAAACCAGCCAAAAGCCATAAAAAATAAGTTTTAATTTTTTGGTCGCAAAAAAATTATCAGCCAAGTCATGAACCGCCATAGCCACTAAAATCATCGCCACAAACAAAAACATGCCATAATGCCTGGTGGTCTGCCCGCGCAACAACAAGACCGCCGGCATAAAAGAAACCAACCACATCAGACATAGCGGCCAGTAACTCTTCTTAAAAATTTTTGGTTTTAAGCCAAACAAAATTAAAACAATAATCAAACCGGCCAGCATTAAATAATCGCCCAATAAAATTTTTTGGCAATAAAAACTTAAATTGGCCCACCAAGCGCCAAGCGGCCAGTTTAATAATTCTTTGACAGAAAAAGTGTTGGCGGTTAAAGCCAAGCCGCTGGCTTTAATGGTCTGGTATTTACCGGGTAAAATTAATAAATAAAGAGTTTGAGCGGCAAGCCAGGCGCTTAGCAGCCAGGCCCAATGGTTAATTTTTTTTGACCAAGAGTCATTTTTTAACAAAAACGGCACGACCGCCAAAATCGGCAAAACAGTTATCATAGACTGCTTAACCAAAAAACCGGCCGCCAAAATTAAAGTAAGCAGACCCCAATTTAACCAGCGCCAACTAACCGTTGCTTTGCAAAGCTTATAAAAAATATAAAGCGCCGCTCCGCTGAGGCCATAAACATAAACCTCGGCCAGACCAAGACTGTCAAAATAAAAATAATAACTGGAAACCAGCCAAAGACCGGCAAAAATTATGGCGGCTTTGTAATTTTTTAGCTCAGCCGTAAATCTCAATAAACAATATAAGCCCAGCCAACCTAAGGCAAGCGACCACAGGCGCACTCCCCACAAAGGGTTGGCGAACCAATCAACCGACCAAGCGGTCAACCAGTACTGCAAGGGGTCTTTATAATCGCCGAACATTCGGCCATCAATGGAGATGTTCCAATTTTGACTCCAATTCTTATGGATCTCTTGGGCAAATTGAGTATAAATAACCTCATCATTGTGCGGACCGAAACAAATCAAGCCGACTAAGCGGGTGGCCAAATAAAGCACAAAAATAAAAAGCCAAAAATTCTTTTTTAAAAAATCCTTGGTTTGCTTGGGCGTAGACATTTAAAACTTTATTATAGCTAAGCTTGCTTTTTACATTATAGACAGCAAAATTTCTTTTGTAAATTTTTATCGTTAGGGAATTTATGGTATAATAAATAAATTATTATAATTTAGCTTATGCCTAAAGTAGTGCTTTTGCGGCACGGCGAAAGCCTTTGGAATAAAAAAAATCTGTTTACCGGCTGGGTGGACGTTGATTTGTCGCCGCGCGGCATTCGTCAAGCTAAACAAGCCGGCCGCCTCTTAAAACGCCGCGGTTTTACTTTCGATTTGGCCTACACTTCGGTTTTAAAAAGAGCTATCAGAACCCTCTGGCTGGCGCTGGATGAAATGGATTTAATGTGGCTGCCAATTATTAATGCTTGGCAACTAAACGAACGGCACTATGGCGATTTGCAAGGCCTGAATAAAATCGCGGTGTCCAAGCAATTCGGCGATGAACAGCTGCATCTTTGGCGCCGCAGTTTCAGTTTGCGCCCGCCCAATCACGCCCATCTCTGGCGCCGCAAATTTCATCTTAAACCGCCTGAACTGGCTGAAGACAGCTTGCATAATTTATATCATGACCGCCGCTATCGCCTTTTTGGCCTGAAAAATATTCCTCGCACTGAATCTTTGGCCGATACCTATAAACGAACTATCCCTTTTTGGCGCAAACAAATTGAACCGAAAATTTTAAAAAAGCAAAAAATTATTATCAGCGCCTCCGGCAACAGTTTGCGCTCTATTGTTAAATACTTGGATAATATCAGCGACAAAAAAATTGCCGACATTGAAATCCCTTATGCCAAACCCTTGGTTTATGAATTTAAAATTAAGGGCAAAAAGTTAATTAAAACATCAAGTTATTATCTTAAATAATAAAATGGTCTCAAAACTGTTTTAAGACCATCTCAATTTGTGCTATAATATCAGTATGCCTGCTAAAAAACTTTATCGTTCCAGTAAGAATAAAATTATCGCCGGCGTTTGCGGCGGTATTGCCGAATATTTTGACATTGATCCAACCATTGTCAGGATTATTTTTGTTTTAATCGCCCTGATTGATGGAATCGGCGTAATTCTTTATTTAATTATGGCTTTGATTGTGCCGACCAAGGACGGCTCTGATATCAGATCAAACGCCGAAGAGTTAGCCGGACGAGTCAATCAAGCGGCAAGCGGCTTTAGAAAAAACGATCTTGGCAAAAATTTGCTGGGCGTAGCCATTGTTTTTCTCGGCTTAATGCTTTTACTAAAAAATTTGCTGCCGGCTAAAATGATTTGGTTCGGCCACGGCATCTTTAGGCCAGGCCTAATCATCGCTC
>JAKAEX010000055.1 GCA_021819805.1 bacterium
ATAATCTGTTTGCCGAACCAATCGGCCATTGGGGCAATTTTCCCATTACCAACTCTTTATTAAACTCTTGGTTGGTGGTGGCGATCGTTTTAATTCTTAGTTTGCTTATTAGAAGAAAGTTAAAAGAGGTGCCGCGCGGTTTGCAAAACGGCTTAGAGGCGATTATTGAAAAGTTTTTAGATTTATTTGACGGCGTGACCGGTTCGCGAGCCAAGTCTATGAAATTCGCGCCGATTGTTTTAACTTTTTTCTTTTTTATTTTATTTAATAATTGGCTGGGCATTTTGCCGGGCATTGGCTCAATCGGCCAGATTGTCAGCGAAAACGGCCACCAAGTGTTTGTGCCATGGTTTCGCGGCGGCACAGCCGACTTGAACACGACTTTAGCCTTGGCGATTATCGGCGTAGTCTTGAGCCATATTTTCGGCGTTTTAACTTTGGGTGTTTGGCAGCATTTTAATAAGTTCATTAACTTAAAAGCCTTTTTGGAAATACCAAAAAAGATTCGCCGTGATCCGTCCGTTATTTTTATTAATCCGATTAAAGCTTTTGTCGGTTTAATTGAAATCGTGGGCGAATTGGCCAAGGTGGCCAGCCTGTCGTTTCGTTTGTTCGGCAATATTTTTGCCGGCGAAGTTTTGTTGGCCTCCATGTCAGCCATGATGGCTTGGGCCGTGCCGATTCCTTTTATGTTTTTGGAAATTATTGTCGGCTTGATTCAGGCGCTGATTTTCGCTATTCTGATTTTGATTTATCTGAATATCAACACGACAGCGGAGGAGCATTAATAAATTAATTATTTTATAAAATAATTTTAAAACTATGGATGGTATTATGTTAGCCAAAGCTTTGGCCATCGGTATCGGTTCCTTGGCTCCGGCCTTGGGCATCGGTTTAATCGGCGCTAAGGCCATGGAAGCTATCGGTCGCAATCCGGAAGCCGCCGGCAAGATTTTAGTGCCGATGCTTTTAGCTTGCGCCTTTGCCGAAGCCGTCGCTATTTACGCTTTGGTCATCGCTTTCAGTATCAAATAATTGATTGATACCTTGCGTCCATTTTGGGCGCAATCATTAGTTAATTATTAAACTTATGGATTCTTTAGTAAGCGTTTTTCACTTGGATATTAAATTGCTGATCGCCCAGATGGTTAACTTTGCCATCGTTTTTGCGGTTTTGTATTGGTTTGCTTTCAAGCCTTTGATTAAGATAATGAGCGAACGCAGTTCCAAGATTGAAAAAAGCTTGGTTGAGGCTCAGGAAATTGCCGTCAGATTGGACAGCGCCAAAGCCGAACAAGCGCAGATTTTGGCTGAGGCCAAGCGTGAGGCGGCGCAGATTATTGAAGCGGCCAGAGGCTTGGGCGAAGATAAAAAAAATCAATTGATTGCTCAGGCCAAAGAAGAAATCGGCAAAATCATTGTTCAAGAAAAAGCCAGCATTCAGGATGAGAAAGCCAAAACCTTAAAAGAACTTAAAAATGAAGTGGCTGATTTGGTGGTGGCGGTTTGTACCAAGCTCTTGGGCGAGAAAAACAGCAAAGACATTGATAAAGAGATGGTTAATAAGCTGATTAAGTAGTATGAAAATTTCCGCCAAACAATATGCTCGCAGTTTAGCTGAAGCAGCCGCCGGTCAGAACGAAGCCGAACAGAAAATTATTGTCGGCCGATTTTTAAGCTTATTAAAAGAACAAGGCAAATTTAATTTGGCTCCTCAGATTGCGGCCGAATTGGAAAAGCTGGTCTTGGCCGAGCAGGGAATAATCAAGGCTGAAGTGCAAAGCGCCAATAAATTAAGCGAAGCGGCTTTGAAAGATTTGAGCAAATTAATAAAAGACAAAACCGGCTGTCAGGAAGTAAGGCTGGAAGCTAAAGTGGACGCCGATTTGCTCGGCGGCGCCACCTTGAAATATCAGGATAAAATAGTTAATTTTAGTTTGAAATATTTTTTAAGTAAAATGAAACAAACATTAATTAAATAAGTAATTGTACATTTTTTAAAGGACAAGTATGAGCAAAATCTTGGAAAAACCAAGTCACGAGGCTTCAATTGAAGAAAAAATTAATTGGTTGCGGAGATTAAATCAAGAGCATTCCGATTTTTTTTGTTCGCCAGATGAGAGATTGCAGCGCGATTTATATCGAGCGCAGCATCCAACCGAAATCGGCGCCTTCAAATGCATGGATGGTAGGATTAATATTCCAATATTAACCCAAATGCCTTTAGGCATTATTCAGCCCTTCCGTAATTTGGGCGGCAAATTTGATTTAGGCTGGCCTTATTTGGGACAAGCTTTTGAAAACTGGGTAAATTATGCTATCAAGAAAGGCAGAAAGTGCTTAGTCTTGGTAACTTATCATTTTTCTAAGGGTGATACTCATCGCGGTTGCGCCGGTTTCCATTATGACACAGAGGCGGCTATCGCTTCTGCCAAATCTTTCAAGCAACAGATCGAAAGAATTTTTGGCAAAAAAAGAACGATAGTTTATCCGATTGTTGTTGGTCTGGAAACAGACACCGATGCTTTGATTTTTCATGGCGTTGATGAGCAGCAGCTTGATTTGGGTCAGCTTAAAGCCGATGTTGAGGTAAATGATTTAAGGCATAAATTGTCAGAACTTTATCCCGACATGGACGAACAGATGATCAATGATTTGCTGCCATTGGTGGTCGGCAATTTAAGACAAATTGCTGAAATTAAGAAGCTTAATCGTCCGGTTGATGATTCCAAACATCGAGAATTTATTGTCGGCATCGGTCGAGGCTTTGATTGGTTGCATGAACCGAACATCGCCTTATTGATCGGTCCTTACAGTCCGGATTCTTACCAGCCGATTAAGACTGCCTTTGAAATCATTCAAAGCAATATGGATGAAAAGCGGATTAAAGATGACGGTTTTATTGTTTTGGCTTCTTCGCCCTATTTCCAAAATTTGGGAGTGGACAGGCAAAGAGCCATTGAAAAAACCAGATATTTAATCAGCTTAGCTCAAGAGGTGGCGACCAAGAGGTTTCCCGATTTAGCCAAGAAGATGCATACCATCTCGGCGATAATTGACATTAATACCCGCAAAATTGAAGAAATTTAGAACCATTGGCCCGCGTCGCAAACCGCGGGCTTTTTTATATTAAACACTGCTCTGGTTGACAAAGTTTAAAATTTCCTTTAAATTAGGGATATATTATTAAAAGGTTTGATTAGCTTAGCCTTTAGCCAAACTAAGCAAACCACAGTTTAACAAATGGAAAACAGAGACTTTTCTCCTCGCCGCGAAATGGTGAAGGGCAATTGGACTTGTGCCGGTTGTGGCGCCAGTATCACTGAATTGCCTTTTGAGCCAGATGGTGAGAGACCTCTTTACTGCCGTGATTGTCACCAGCAGAGGAGAGCCAATCGTCCGAGACGCTTCTAAGCGCTTAGCGATTCAGAAGAATATATTATAACGAGTTATTAACATAAAACGAGATAATATCTTCTAATAAAAATACCCCGATAGTTTTCGGGGTGTTTTTTTATGGCTCGTTTAGCGCTTGCGTTTTAAATAGTTGTATTCATGCCAAACCAAGGCGATGATAATTATGTCCAGGAGAGTTAAGAGCAGCAGGCCGACGGCGTGAGTGAAACTGTAGCGATAGATTTGGTAAACAACAAATAAGCTAAAAATAATCAGCGAAGCCGGGTAAGCCCAAAGTTTGTTTTTTAACAAACCGATGACTAAGGCGATTTTGAGCAGGCCGTGCAAGAGTAAATAAAGCGCCAAAAAATGCTGGGAGCTTAAAGACAGCTGATTGGCGGCGCTAAGCAAATGCTGGGCGATATAATCATTGGCGTCTTCGCTTAATTCGTCGGCGGTGATGCCGGAAACAAAATTGGTAATAAAATTTTTACTGAGCAATAGAAACAAAAAGCCGCCGACAGTTTCGGCAACAGCCAAACAGCCCTTTAAGATAAGGGTGAGTTTGAAAAATAAATAAGTATTTTTTTCACTAAGATATTTAAACATAATTATTTGAACAAGCTTAAGTAATCAAGCCACTGGCTAAGTTCTTTTTTGGTTTTAACATAGCCGCTTAAATTAATGGCCTTGCCTTTATGAATACCCAAGTGCAGGTGTTTGCGTTCGCCATCGGTTTCCTGGCTATAGCCGGCGCCCAAAAGGCCCAGGGGCTGGCCGGCCTTGATGGCTTTACCGGCTTTGAGTGTAATACTGCTTAAGCGCAGATGGCCATAAACGACAGTAACATTTTGTTTGTTGAGCACGCAAGATTGAACCGCCACCCCGCCATAACCGCTGGCATATTTTTTGAGGAGCAGGCGGCCGTCGCAAATGGCATAGATTGTTATATTAAGTTTTTGCTCGGCTGTTGTGGTTTCAAAATCAACACCGGTATGGTAGCCGGAAAAACGTTCAGGCTTAATGGGCGAACTTTTGGGCGAGACTTTTAGGCCAAAGGGTTTTTTAGTAACTCTAGTGCCGGCATCGCTGATTGGCCCGGCCGCGTTATTGGGCGTAGCCGCCAGAGCCGGAGTGAGCGCCAAACACAAGCCGATAAGAATTAAACCAAGTTTATTTTTCATATAATTAACAAAATAGCTT
>JAKAEX010000056.1 GCA_021819805.1 bacterium
TAGCCGTTTTTGCCGCAACCGAAGTCGCCAACTTTTTCGCCTTCTTTGATTTTAGCTTTTTCAAAGATTAAGTCAATATTTAAAAGAGTGGTTTTTAATGGCTTATCCATATCCATATAAATAAATTAAGCAAAATTATTGTAGCATTTTTTAAGGGCGACAACAAGCGAGCCTTGGTAAAACCATCTAATATATTGACAATTTTTAACTTTATTATTAATCTAAAGCCAATGTTCTTTAAGTAAATTTGTTTCATTAAAAATAGAGGAGGCTGCCATGGCAAAAAATAATGGTTCTAAGGATCAAGGCCTTAAGTATTATTGTCATTTTGAAGATGACGATGATGAGGACGATGACGAATTTAACGATTTTGATGATGACTTTGAAGAGATTAATGAGGACTTCGAAGAAGATTTTGATGACGATGACGACGTATTTGACGATGAACTTGATGATGACGATGATGAGGATGATGGTTTTTAAAAAAATTGTTTAATGTAAGCCAAAAAATATAAAAGGCGTGAAACTAATCACGTCTTTTTTTATTTTTGGCTTTGACGCTGTTAAAAACTCGTGGCCAGATTTACTTTTTTGTGGAACAAATTTTTTAAGCGTGTTTAAGAGGGTGGGTAAAAATCCCAAAGTCCACATTCTTGTGGACTTTGGGATTTTGAATTTATGGCAAAAGGGGACTTATCCACAGGTAAAGTCCACATTAATGTGGACTTTGGACTAAGAAATTTGAAAATTGGGGAGTCGTCGGAGTAAAGTCCACAAGAATGTGGACTTTGGCTTATCCACAACTGTGGATAACTCGAGTAAAGTCCACATTAATGTGGACTTTGAACTATATCAGAACACAAAACATTGGTTTATGGCAAGGGAAGGGTTTTATAGAAAAAAACAGTTGAAAAACCATTATATCTTGACATAGCAAAATTTATCAATTATGGTTTTGGTAAGAAAAAAGTGTGTTTTTAATAATTAAGGGGGTTGTTGTGAATAAAGAGTACTTTTATATTTTAACTTTAGGTGTCCCGCATGGCCCCAATACCTTTGGCTCAGAATTTTACTATAAAACTCAGGATGGAGTTACCAGGGCTAAGGTGGGAACCGACAAAAAAGAGATTTTCGAAAATATTAAAGATGAAATGATAAGCAATAATAGCTTTTTTCAAGACGAAGATCCTTTTGTTGTTTATTTCTTTTTAATTGAAAATTAAAACAAAAAAGACAGGTTAAACTGTCTTTTTTTAATTGTGGACCTTGGAGGTAAAAAAATAGGATGTGTGAAGAATTATTCTACACACATCCTAAAATTGGGTGTTTAAGGGTTTTTTGCGGTAATTGGCTGTGAAATAATTTTTTTGAGCACAACTTGCTCAAGATATTGTTTAAACTCATCCATTACCTCGTCGGTACTGAAAAATTTTGGTTCCTTGCCCCTGGGATCGTATTCGCGATTATGGTCATTGGTGTGGAGCAAATAGGTTTTACGCTTGCCGGTCCAGTCTGAAGGATAAGACCTGTCATCAATAAAAAAGGAACCGCTATAGCGAAGATAGGTTCTTGGCTCTTTTCTAAGCTTGCTATTAACCTTTGCACTATTCATAAACTGTTCGCGATCTTTCTTCCAATTCTTGCCGACATAAATGGTAAGGGTGGGCCCTGATTCATCTTCAAAAACAGTAAGTTCTTTTTTGGGAATGATAACTTCATGTATAGCGGCTATGTCATTGTATATTTTTCCGGGCATAGCGCGCTGTATACGGCAGAACCACAGTTCAAAGTCTTGGCTTTTTATGTGGGATACATAAGGAAAACCGCCGCCACACTCACCTAACTCTGTTTCAATGCCAGGCACTTGCCAGTTGCGTTTTTCCAGTTCGCGAACAATTTGTTCGCAAACCTCGTCAATGGGAAATTGTCTAACAAAAGGGTAAAGAAATTTAATGGGACGTTTACTCATTATTTTGCCTCCTCTATATTTTAAAATAACAGCGCTACGACTCTCCGTAGCTAAGATTGCCAATTAGTTTGGTAATGCTTTAATTTGGCATATTTTGGTAATTTTGTCAATAGTTAAAGCTATAACAAAAAGAGCTTCAAGTTGAAGCCCTTATCTAAATAATGTAATTTTTTAAAAATAGCTAAGGCCTAAGTTTGGCCCCAAGAAACTGTCCATTTGCCATAGCTTCGTCAAAGCAAGTTTGGCAAATATGCCCCATGTGTTTATGACACATGTCCCAGCCACAATCAAATAGGTCGGCGGCCCAGTCATAGTTGACCTGATGCCCTTGTTGCCCTTCTTGAAACCAAGTGTGGCAGCTTAGACACTTTGTTGGCTCTTTAATATCCGCGGCATCAGTAGAAACCGCATAACCGGTGTATAGATCTCCGGCATTGAAACCAAAATGGTATTCCTCTTCCTTAATTACGAATATTCTTGATTTTTCCAATGTATTACCTCTTTTGTTTAATGAACTTAGTAATTTATATAATTTTGGTGGACCATAAGGGACTTGAACCCTTGACCTCCTCCATGCCATGGAGGCGCTCTAGCCAACTGAGCTAATGGCCCATACTTGATATTTTGTTTTAAAAACTATTTTTAGTCCATTGTCTGTGTAGCCTCCGCCAAAGGCGGATCAGCCTCAGGCTGAAACTGAGCTAATGGCCCAAATTTTTAATGACGAAATTAATAATAGCGAACAATTGATAAAAAAGTCAATTGTTGTTTAGTCTCTATCGGAAACTATACCCTTCTGGTGCTCTCAGTAGGAACCCTCCTTCGTCCCGACTTCGTCGTGGACTACGGGCGGGCAAGTCGAACCTACATTTAGACGTCCCGCCCGCCTCGCAAGCGAAGCGTTGCGGGCGCGGTAGGAATATTTTGTCTTTCTGTGCCCCTGGAGGGAATCGAACCCCCATTTTATCCTTAGGACGGATTTGTTCTATCCATTGAACTACAAGGGCTAAAATAGATAGGTTTAATCTAACAGAAAAAATGGCTTTTTGTCAAAGCCGGAAATTAAAAAAAACCTTTACCCCAGTCGGCTTTTAAGCCTATATTTTGGTATAAAATTTAAGTAAGCAAAAATATTTACAAAGACCCCAAAACTCATTGAAACATTAGCCGACGGGGTTTACAAATCAGCTCAATATGCCTAAAATATCAGTACAAAGAATCTTATAAAATTAAAGCTAAAATTATGTTTGCGAAAAATGCGCCACAAGGGGGGATTACTAATAAAGACGCGGAAACAATCATTGGTGCATCGGTTAAAGTTGAGGGCAACTTTGTCTGCGAAGGCGACATGATTGTTGATGGCGAGGTTAAAGGCAAGATTGCCACCAATGGTTTTCTTCAGGTCGGCAATAGGTCGGTAATTAATGCCGATGTTAAGGCTGGCAATGGCAAAATTAGCGGAGAAATCAGAGGCAATGTTAAGGTTGATGGTTATTTGGAATTAACTGCCTCGGCCAGAATCTACGGCGACATTGATGTTCAAACCCTGTCTATGGAGCGTGGAGCCATTTTAAACGGCAAATGTTCAATGGATGTTTTAAAAGCTGAAGTGATTAAAGGCGAAGCCAATGATGAGGCGGCAGAAGAGTTGCCGGAGGCTTAATCCCACATGCATATTTATA
This sequence comes from bacterium, assembly GCA_021819805.1. Classification (GTDB taxonomy): domain Bacteria; phylum Patescibacteriota; class Patescibacteriia; order Patescibacteriales; family Patescibacteriaceae; genus JAKAEX01. The sequence goes on from JAKAEX010000056.1 coordinate 3,652, forward strand.
TTTATGACTCATTTTTGGGTCAGAAAAAATATTTAACTCAGGTTCATGAAGCTGAAGCCAAGATTACTGATCTGGGCTTATCGGGTCGAGTTTGCCGTCTGGGCCAGTTGCGCAGTTTAACTGATGTAGTCAGGGGCGAATTGCGGCGCATGCCTAAAACCATCGTGGCTATTGGTGATGATAATTTGGTGAGCCAAGTTATTAGCTTAATGGGCGGTAGCGGCGTAGCTTTAGGTATTATTCCTATCGGTGAAAGCCATAAAATTGCCGAGGGCTTGGGTATTACCGCTGAAAACGCCTGCAATGTTTTGGCGGCTCGGCGAATTATCAAGATTGATTTGGGCTTGGTTGATAATCGAGCTTTTGTGCGCCGGGCGGAACTTGTCGGCCGCAAATTAAAATTGCAGATTGATGGCAATTATACGATTTCTTCAACTGACGCCAAAATTGAAGCCATTAATTTTTTATTGGATAACGATGAAACTTTTAGCGCCAGCAGTCCTCAGCCGCAAAGCGGCAGTTTATACCTGGTCGTGACCAAAGAACAAAAAAGCGGTTTTTTGAAAAAAGATTTTGAGCGTTCATTGATTCCGTTTCGCGAATTGAACATCCAAACAGATGAGGCTGAAGCGGCCTTGGACGGTTTGACAATTGTCCGCCATCCCAAAAAGATTTCCGTCCTGCCGAACGGCTTAGAAGTTATTGTCGGCCGGGAACGCAACTTTTGAAAACATCATTAAGTCGAAAGTCGAAAGTTATAAAGTTCATAAAGTTATGAATTTAATTTTCTAAATTTACTTTCAACTTTTGACTTTATAAACTTTTAACTAATTGTATGCCTTTAATACCAACAGTTATTGAAAAAAGCGGTTATGCCGAGCGCGCTTATGATATTTATTCCCGTCTGCTCAAAGACCGAATAATTTTTTTAGG
>JAKAEX010000057.1:0-1017 GCA_021819805.1 bacterium
AAATCGTTTTTGCCCTGTCGCTGGCTTTAGCCATGTTCTTCTTTATCTATTATGTTAATGACAGCCAGAAGCGCTTGCTGGCCATCGGCGAAAAATTAAAAAACATTACCGCCGCCATGGGCGAGGGTTTGGTGGTTATCAATCCGGACAATAAAATCGCTTTTTTTAACCAGGCCGCCGAAGCCATCAGCGGCGTGCCGGTCGGCGAGGCTTTAAATAAGGAGTATTGGCAGGCGCTTAAATTCGTTTATGAAAACGACAATAATAAACGCAACGACGGTTTTATCAAATTTGTGTTTCAGTATAACGACATTAAGCTGGACAGCCGCAGCGTTTATTTATTGCAAGCCGACGGCAGCAAGGTGCCGCTGGCCGTCAGCGCCGCGCCCTTGCGGGGCCAAAAAGGCGAAGTGCTGGGCTGTATCGTAGTTTTCAAGGATATTACCCAGGAAAAAGAGGTGGACAAAGCCAAGACTGAATTTGTGTCGCTGGCTTCGCATCAGTTAAAAACGCCGCTGTCGGCCGTCAACTGGTATTCGGAAATGCTGGCTGACGAAACCGCCGGCAAATTAAACGACCAGCAAAAAGATTTCTTAAAAGAAATTCGCGAAGGCAATGACCGGATGATTAAATTGATTAACGGCTTGTTGAATGTATCGCGCATTGACATGGGCACTTTGTCCATTAGTCCGGAGCCGGTTGATTTACTGAAAGAAACCGACAGTGTCCTGGGCGAATTGCAGTTTGGCGTTAAGGCTAAAAGTTTGCGGGTGCTTAAGACTTACGATAAGACCCTGCCCAAGATTAATTTGGATTTAAGTTTAATCAGAATCGTCTTGCAGAACTTATTATCCAACGCCATCAAGTATTCGCGCGAGGGCGGCCAAGTGGCGATTGAGATTAAAAAACAAGACGCCAAAAATGTTTATGTGGCGGTGACTGATAACGGCTATGGCATTCCCAAGGCGCAGCAGCCGAGCATCTTTAAAAAATTATTCCGCGCCGACAATGTTAAAT
>JAKAEX010000057.1:1027-4543 GCA_021819805.1 bacterium
CAATGAAGGTGGAAGGCACGGGTTTAGGCTTATATGTGGCCAAGGCGGTGGTGGAGGCCTTCGGCGGCAAGATTGATTTCAAGAGCGAGGAAAATAAAGGCACCACCTTTTTCTTTACCCTCCCCCTAAAAGGCGCTCCCAAAAAAGAAGGCACCAAGGGGCTGGAGAGCAACGCCTAAGGGGCTTTTACCCCATCATCCCGGTGCATGTTGGGATCCAAGGTTTTTATATCTCGAGATAATTTAATTGGCTAAAAATAGCCATTTTTTTGTATTTGTAAAGCAAGAAGTGTTTATTCTTGACATATTTAAAATAATATGCTATTATAACAAATCCCAAAAATTGGGAAATTGTTCTGTAAAATTTTAATCACTATTGCAAGGAGTTGTATTATGTCTGATAAGACAAGTAAAATCCGTACCATCCGCGTCGCCGTTAAAGGCGTATCACCGCTGTTAATGAATCCGATGACTGATGCCACTTTGGAAGAACTACGAACTAAAGTCAGAGTGCAAAGATCAAAGGATATTTCACTGCAAGAGGAAGCCGGACAGAAACTTTACAAAAATGACACTGGCAAAATTGGCATTCCTATGGTCAATCTAATCAGCTGTTTAGCTGAAGCTGGCAGAAAAGTAAAAAACGGCAAAGGCAATATTTCTACCGCCGACTCTTCAACTATTTATGGCTTTATGAATATTGAAGATGAATTTTTTTCTTTTTCTGAAGAAGATTCTGCCTGGGTACCGGATAAGAGGCGCGGCGTGATGACCAAAGACAAAATAGCTGTCTGCATCGTCAGGCCAAAATTCAAACAATGGGGTTTTGAAACTACCATCACCATTGATGAAGCGGAATGTGCTGTTGAGACTGTGAAGCGACTGTTTGAGACTGCCGGTAAATATGTCGGTCTCTGTGATTTTCGTCCAAAATGCAACGGTCCTTTCGGTCGTTTTAAAGTAGATAAATGGAAAGTTGTTGAATAGAATAATCAATTTTCCACTGCACCGTGCTGTCGGGCAAAGCCCTGTCCTGTATAGTGAGGCGTAGCTATGTATGGGTCCCGAGTAGTAATTATTCGGGACGTTTTCTTAGATAATAATGTTAAATTGTTATTTGAGAAAACTTTAATAATAATTATTTATTACATTGCACCGTGGTGTCTTGCGGGGCAAAGTATCGCGTTGTCGAGTGTTGCGTGGGTCCTGAATAATAATTATTCGGGACATTTTCCTAGGCCCTAAGTTAATATTTGGGGTTTGAGAAATAGATACTGCTCGGTAGAGTCCCGCAGTGCGGTGCATTGTAAAGTAAAGCGCCCCATAGCATGGGTCCTGATTAATAATTAATCAGGACATTTTCCTAAATTCTAAATTAATATTTGGAGTTTGAGAAAATTTTTAAAATTTTTTCCTGCACCGTGCAGTTCTGTAGGCCAATGCACGGCGGCGCAGTGCTTCGCAAGGGTCCTGAGTAGTAATTATTCGGGACATTTTCCTAAACTTTAATTTTAATAATTGAGGTTTGAGAAAATTTTATTGCATTGTTCTGCGGCGTAAAGCCCGGCTCTCTACAGCGGGGCGAAGCGGAGCGAGGCGAGGGTCCTAAGAAATAATTTCTTGGGACATTTTTCCGAGAATTTATCCAAAGAAAACGGATGAATTTTCAGAGAAGTAATGTTCTTCACAATTTATAGGAGTATCAATGAAACATCAACTGAACTTGCTCAAATTTTTTCCGAGCGAGGTCTATCCAGAGCCCTGGCCCAATCAACTCAAGGCACTTAAGAAGTTAAGTGAACTGGATGGTGGGGCTATTATGGAGCTAGAAACCGGCAGCGGTAAAACCGGCATCGGCATCACTTATCTGCGCGCTCAAGCGCAACATAGTCGCGGCCACCTTTTTTATCTCGTCCCCAATAAGACCTTGGCCGATCAGGTAAAAAAGCAGTTTAGCGACTTAACCATCGTCTACGGACGCAATGAATACCCGTGTTTGTTTTATACGGACAAGGAGGTTACCGCTGAAGAAAGCCCCTGCTTTTTTCTGCGGGCTTGTCCCCATCGAGTTGACCAAACCACTGGTGAGACCAAAGAGGAAGGTGCCAAACCCTGTCCTTATCTCTTGGCTAAATATCAAGCTAAGCAAGCCAAAATCGTGGTGGCGACTTTTGCCTTTTATCTATTTACCCAGCTTTTCAGTCATGAATTTGAAAACACTGAGGCGGTAGTAATTGATGAAGTGCATCAGCTGGCCAGCGCTTTTCGCCGCTGCTTGAGTTATGAGATTAGTGATTACCATCTGGCTCAGGGTATAGAATTTTTGCAGCAAAACAAGCTGAAAAAAGAGGCGGTTGGTTTGGAACATTTTTTGTCAACCTTGAAAGACATAATTGACACTAAATCGAAAAAACAAACCACCGTACTGTTAACAGACGGTGAAATCGTCAGTTTATTGCGTTGCCTGAGCCGTATCAAAGTTCAAGACTTTGAAGACAAAGTTAAAAATTTGGTCGCATCCTTAAGTAAAACCGAGCTGGCCGAGAATTTGGAAACGATTAAACGTTTGGAACGTATTGTTAAAAGTTTGTATCGCTATTACAGCTCGTTGGAGTATTCCCGTTCAACTGATGAACGCAAAGCGCTTAATTACAGCTACGGTTATTTGGAAAAAGATCCTGAGCAAAGTAAATCAGCATACAAATTAATTATCAAGGGTTATCATGTAGCGCCTTTAATCAAAAAGGTTATGCCGGATAACACCTTGGCTTATTCAGCGACAATCGGCAATCCGGAAATGTTGTATTTTGAGACGGCGTTGAAGCTTCCTTTTTACACTTTTGGCTCGGATTTTTTGGTTGAAAAAACACGCATCTTTATTCCAACCGATACGCCAAATTTGGCTGTCAATGAAAGGAAGACCAAAGATTTGAATAAGGCCGTTCGTTCTATTGCCCGCAGCGCTAAGCAATTAGCGGCTAAGGGCATGCGGTCGTTAATCGTGGTGGTGTCCAACTTGGAAAAAGACAAGATGATTAGATTCACCAAGGAAGAGGGGCTAGATGCCGTGAGTTATGGCAACGGCGTCACTCCGCGTCAAGCAGCCGAGAAATTTAAAGCTGGCGTTGGTGATTGTTTGATTGGCACCGTGTCTAACTACGGCGAAGGCGTGGATTTACCTAAAGGCATTGCACCGGTAATCTTTTATCTGAGACCTGCTTATCCGAGCCCCCTGGATCCGGCCAGCATGTTTGAAGAAATGCGTTATGGTGGTCGTCGTTGGGCAATTTGGAACTGGCGAGTAATGATTGAAGCTCTGCAGGTGCGGGGCCGCAATATTCGTTCCAGCACCGATATTGGCGTCACTTTTTTTATCTCGCAGCAGTTTAAGCGTTTTGTCAGAGCCAGTTTACCGGAGTGGTTGGATAAAGCTTATGTAAGTAATAAAACTTTGGCTGACTGCATAGTAGAGACAATTAAGTTAATGAAGAATTAAATTGAACATTTAATGTTACTC